>NZ_JUMS01000163.1:0-138285 GCF_001059415.1 Enterobacter sp. 940_PEND | reverse complement strand
CCCGCCACAAATATTGCTTTAATGGCTTGCCCAAATAGCGGGAAGAGTACGCTATACCTTGCAGGCGATTAACCTGATACGCTAAGGGAGATATTATGCAGAAGAAATTAAAAGTCGTAACCATTGGTGGCGGCAGCAGCTATACCCCGGAATTACTTGAAGGTTTTCTGAAACGTTATCATGAATTACCGGTCAGCGAATTATGGCTGGTTGACGTTGAGGAAGGTCAGGAAAAGCTGAATATTATTTTCGACCTGTGCCAGCGCATGGTGGAGAAAGCGGGCGTGCCTCTGACCGTGCATAAAACCCTCGATCGCCGTCTGGCGCTGAAAGATGCGGATTTCGTCACCACCCAGCTGCGCGTGGGCCAGCTGAAGGCGCGCGAGCTGGACGAACGTATACCGCTGAGCCACGGCTATCTCGGGCAGGAGACCAACGGCGCGGGCGGTCTGTTCAAAGGCCTGCGTACCATCCCGGTGATTTTCGACATCGTCAAAGACGTGCAGGAGATCTGCCCGAACGCGTGGGTGATTAACTTCACCAACCCGGCCGGGATGGTGACCGAGGCGGTCTATCGTCATACCGGTTTCAAACGCTTTATCGGCGTCTGTAACATTCCGATCGGCATGAAGATGTTTATCCGCGACGTGCTGGCGCTGACCGACAGCGACGATCTCTCCATCGACCTGTTCGGCCTGAACCACATGGTATTCATTAAAGACGTGATCGTGAACGGTAAATCACGGTTTGCCGAACTGCTCGACGGCGTGGCTTCCGGTCGCCTGACGGCGGCATCGGTGAAAAACATCTTTGACCTGCCGTTCAGCGAAGGGCTGATCCGCTCGCTGAACCTGCTGCCGTGCTCGTACCTGCTTTACTACTTCAAGCAGAAAGAGATGCTGGCCATCGAAATGGGAGAGTACTATAAGGGCGGCGCGCGCGCGCAGATCGTTCAGAAAGTCGAGAAGCAGCTGTTCGATTTGTATAAAGATCCGAACCTGAACGTCAAACCGAAAGAGCTGGAGCAGCGCGGCGGGGCCTACTACTCCGATGCGGCGTGCGAGGTGATTAACGCCATCTACAACGACAAGCAGGCGGAGCACTATGTCAACGTGCCGCACCACGGCCATATCGACAATATCCCGGCGGACTGGGCGGTTGAGATGACCTGCATCCTGGGAAGCGATGGCGCTAAACCGCATCCACGCATCACCCACTTCGATGATAAGGTCATGGGCCTGATCCACACCATCAAAGGCTTTGAAGTGGCGGCAAGCAACGCGGCGCTGAGCGGCGAGCTCAATGACGTGCTGCTGGCGCTGAACCTCAGCCCGCTGGTACATTCCGACCGCGATGCGGAGCAGCTGGCCGGCGAGATGATCCTGGCGCATGAAAAATGGTTGCCGAACTTTGCCGCCACGATCGAGAAGCTGAAGTTCAAACACCACTAAGAGGACGCACAATGGAAAACCTGCTGATCGTTAATGCTGATGATTTTGGCCTCTCTAAAGGCCAGAACTACGGCATTATTGAAGCCTGTCGCCGGGGGGTTGTGACCTCTACCACGGCACTGGTGAATGGTGAGGCGGTTGAACACGCGGCGCAGCTGAGCCGCGAGGTGCCGGATCTGGGCGTCGGCATGCATTTTGTGCTGACGCTCGGGATGCCGCTTTCGCCAATGCCGGGCCTGACGCGCGACGGCCAGCTGGGCAAATGGATTTGGGAACTGGCGGAGCAGGGCGCTCTGCCGCTCGAAGAGATTGCCGGCGAGCTGGAGCGTCAGTTCAACCGCTTTGTTGATGTGTTTGGTAAGGCGCCGACGCACATCGACAGCCATCACCACGTGCATATGATCCCGGCGATTTTCCCGATTGTCGCGGAGTTTGCGCAGCTTAAAGGCGTGGCGATGCGCGTGGACAGGGAGGCGCACGGCGTGCCCGACTGCGCCGTGACCACCACTGAGGGGTTCAGCAGCGCATTTTACGGCGACGAGATCGACGAAGCGCTATTCCTGAAGGTGCTGGATGATTCCGCCGCGCGGGGGGAGCGATCGCTGGAGGTCATGGCGCATCCTGCTTTTGTCGATAACACCGTACGTAAGAGCGCCTACTGCTGGCCGCGCCTGGCGGAGCTGGACGTGCTGACGTCGGCGTCGCTGAAGTATGCTATTGCCGAGCGTGGGTATCGGTTGGGGACGTTCGGGGATCTTTAAGACAAAGCCCGGTGGCGAGGTAAAAGCAAAACGGTAACCAGGGTTACCGTTTTTATTGTTTTCTCCCTCTCCCGTGGGAGAGGGGCGGAGTGAGGGCATCAGGCCGCACGACCGGGAATGATTTTTACGCTGGAATCTGATCGATCTTACTGCTGCGCGACCAGACGCGGTGCGCGGCGAGCAAATCAAACAGCTTCGTCATAAAGGCATCGTCAACGTTGTCTCCCTCGACAATGCCGTCCTCACCCTGATCGGCCACCTTCAGCTGCGCCTTAAACCGTCGCGCGTCGCCGGACAGCGCGATCGGTTTCAGGTGCTTATAGGCTTCGAGCAGATAATACACCGCGTCACCGTTGGTCAGCAGGCTGTCAATATCCCCGCCCGGCACAATCACCGCATCAACGGTCAGCGATGGCGCCCCGGCAAAGGTTGCCGCCACCGGCAGCACGGAGCCGTCATCGGCGGTCACTTCCCCCATGCGGGAATAAAGCAGTTTCGCATGCACGCCCTGGGTCTTCAGCGCCTGCATAATCCCCAGCACGTCGCTGGCGCGGGTTTTGTCGTTCAGCAGGATGGCGACCACGCGGCCTTTAATTGACCCACCCGGCACGGCATACAGGCTCAGCGACGGATCTTTCTTCACGCCGTTAACCTCTTTCGGCGGGGCAATGTTGCGCTGCTCATCGGTCAGCGTAATGCCCAGGTTATCCGCAACGCTCTGGGCGAGCTGAATATCAATGCGCGCCAGCTGATCGACCACACGCTCGCGGATGTAGGTACGCACCACTTTGCTCAGCTCAAAGCTGAAGCCGCCGATGATGTGCTGCTGCTCAATCGGCGTCTGGCTGTTCCAGAACAGGCGAGGGTGGGCGTAATACTCGCCGAACGACGGGCTGCGCTCGCGGATTTTATTGCCGTCGATACGCTCCTGATACGATTCGAATCCACCGCGTTTCGGCCCCGGCGGCGTTTCGCGCGGCCAGTTATCGTTGATCGAGTTCGGCTCATAGTTCGCCGGGTTGGTATCAATATCCTGACGGTGCATCCCGTCGCGCTGGAAGTTGTGGTACGGGCAGGTTGGGCGGTTAATCGGGATTTCGTGGAAGTTCGGCCCGCCAAGACGGCTGATCTGCGTATCGGTGTATGAGAACAGGCGTCCCTGCAGGAGCGGATCGTTGGTGAAGTCCAGCCCCGGCACGATATGGCCCGGGTGGAAGGCAACCTGTTCGTTTTCGGCGAAGAAGTTATCCGGGTTGCGGTTGAGCACCATTTTGCCCACCAGCTGTACCGGCACCAGCTCTTCCGGAATCAGCTTCGTCGGGTCAAGCAGGTCGAAATCGAACTTAAATTCGTCCTCTTCCGGTATGAGCTGCAGGCCCAGCTCGTACTCCGGGAAATCGCCCGCTTCAATGGACTCCCACAGCTCGCGGCGATGGAAGTCCGGGTCGCGCCCGGTCAGCTTCTGCGCCTCGTCCCACACCAGCGAGGCTTTACCCGCCACCGGCTTCCAGTGGAAGCGCACAAACGTGGCTTTGCCCTCGGCATTGATCAGACGGAAGGTATGGATACCAAACCCTTCCATCGTGCGATAGCTGCGCGGAATACCGCGGTCTGACATCGCCCACATCACGTTGTGTAAGGTTTCAGGCTGCAGTGAGACGTAGTCCCAGAAGGTGTCGTGCGCACTTTGTCCCTGCGGTATGGCCCAGTGGGGCTCCGGTTTTACCGCATGGACAAAGTCAGGAAATTTATGCGCGTCCTGAATGAAGAACACCGGGGTGTTATTGCCCACCAGATCGAAAATACCCTCTTCGGTATAAAACTTGGTGGCAAAGCCGCGGATATCCCGAACCGTATCTGCCGAACCGGCGCCGCCCTGCACGGTGGAGAAGCGCACAAACACCGGGGTGATTTTATCCGGGTCGGAGAGGAAATCCGCTTTGGTGATGTCTTTCAGACTCTTGTAGGGCTGGAAGTAGCCGTGCGCAGCGGAACCTCGCGCGTGGACGATGCGTTCCGGAATTCGCTCATGGTCGAAATGGGTGATTTTTTCCCGCAGGATAAAGTCTTCCAGCAGGGTTGGCCCGCGCGCGCCTGCGCGAAGGGAGTTCTGATCGTCAGCAATGCGCACGCCCTGATTGGTGGTGAGCGCAAAACCTTCGCCGCTTTTACGGTGCGGCTCAAGCGATTTCAGCTTCTCGTTTCCCGTGTCCGGCGATTTCATGCTTCCCGGTGCGGTAGGCTGTTCGCCCGGTGCGGAGGGGCCAGGGGAGGGGCGATGAGAGCCGTCAGCAGGGGCGAGAGAGTCCATACCCGGTTGAGATTCTTCAGTGCCATGAATCGGTGATTGATGTGTTTTATCTTTGTTCGACATTGCACGCTGCTCCTTTATCCATTGCTAAAAACCCTATTAAGGATAGAACAATGTCGCGAGATGGCTCGCGAACTAAGAGTTTTCACATGCCGTCATTGACGAAAGGAGCCTTTAGGCCCACTTGGGGCGCGACGGAAGGCAGCAGGATCGGCTATCATAGAATTTTCCTGCTTCAAGAATTTGCTTTAGTGAACCAGTCGCTTATGAAACCTCTTCGTCAACAAAACCGCCAGGTTATTAGCTATGTGCCCCGCGTTGAGCCCGCGCCGCCAGACCATGCCCTGAAAGTGGAGGGTTTTCGCGATGTCTGGCAGCTTCGGGGGAAATACGTGGCCTTCGTGCTAATCGGCGAACATTTCCGCCGCTCGCCCACGTTTACGGTGCCGGAGTCAGCGCAGCGGTGGGCGATGCAGATCCGCCAGGATGAAGAGGTCGAAGAATAACAGCCATAAAAAAACCGCCATCAGGCGGTTTTTTTATTTCTACCGAGATTAACGATGCGCCAGCTCGGCGTCGTCTTCACTTTCCAGAATCGCTTTGTCGGTCTGCTTCAGCCACTGGCTGGTCAGCGTACCGGCGGTCATGGAGCCGCTTACGTTCAGCGCGGTACGGCCCATGTCGATCAGCGGCTCAACGGAGATCAGCAGCGCGACCAGCGTCACGGGCAGACCCAGCGCGGGCAGCACAATCAGCGCGGCGAAGGTTGCGCCACCGCCAACGCCCGCAACGCCTGCGGAGCTTACGGTAACAATCCCGACCAGCGTGGCGATCCAGACCGGATCCAGCGGGTTAATCCCAACGGTAGGGGCAACCATCACCGCCAGCATCGCCGGGTACAGACCCGCACAGCCGTTCTGACCAATGGTGGCACCAAAGGAGGCAGAGAAGCTGGCGATGGATTCAGGCACGCCCAGACGACGGGTTTGCGCTTCAACGTTCAGCGGAATAGACGCGGCGCTGGAACGGCTGGTGAAGGCAAAGGTCAGTACCGGCCAGACTTTACGGAAGTATTTCAGCGGGCTGACGCCGTTTACGCCCAGCAGGATGCCGTGCACCACGAACATAATGCCCAGGCCCAGATAAGAGGCGACAACGAAGCTGCCCAGCTTGATGATGTCCTGCAGGTTAGAGCCGGCAACCACTTTGGTCATCAGCGCCAGCACGCCGTAAGGCGTCAGCTGCATCACCAGACGCACCAGCTTCATCACCCAGCTTTGCAGGGTGTCGATCGCGGTCAGCACGCGTTCGCCTTTAGGTGCGTCGTCTTTCAGCAGCTTCAGCGCCGCTACGCCCAGGAACGCGGCGAAAATAACCACGCTGATGATCGAGGTTGGGCTCGCACCGGTCAGGTCAGCAAACGGGTTTTTCGGAATGAAGGAGAGCACCATCTGCGGCACGGTCAGGTCAGCCACTTTACCAACGTAGTTGGTTTGAATCGCGGTAAGACGCGCCGTTTCAGCGGTACCCTGAACCAGGCCTTCTGCGGTCAGGCCAAACAGGTTGGTGACCAGCACACCCACCAGCGCGGCAATCAGCGTGGTGAACAGCAGCGTACCAATGGTCAGGAAGCTGATTTTTCCCAGCTGAGTCGCGTTATGCAGGCGAGCAACGGCGCTCAGAATAGAGGCGAACACCAGCGGCATAACGATCATCTGCAGCAGCTGAACATAGCCGTTACCGACGATGTTGAACCACTGAATGGAATCTTTCAGAACTGGATTATCGGAGCCATAAATTGCCTGTAATGCCAGACCAAATACGACACCCATGGCCAGACCAACCAGCACTTTTTTCGCCAGGCTCCACTGTTTGTGGCGCGCCTGCGCAAGAAGCAATAGCAATACAACGAACACAACGACGTTCGCGATGAGTGGAAAATTCATCCCCGTTCTCCTGATTTATTATTGGGTCGGTTTTTACCGATCCTGTTGGCGGAAGGTTAGCAGAAGTGTGATGTAGCGCTTATATCCAAATGGAATGGGTTATGACAAATGGGATAATTTTGTCGGTTTACTGTTCAATCTGGTGATGAATAAAGCGATTGAACTGAAATTGCAGCGAATTAATCATCTGGGATGACCAGCGAACTGCACTGTTTTCGGGCAATGTTTGCGGCATCCAGACGGCGTAAGCAAACAGCGCCATGCACAATACGCGCTCAAGCTGGTTGCCTTTCTGCGGTGCGAGGATCGGAAAACGGAAACGCCAGCGGCAGGGCCAAAGCAGCGGTACGCCCGCAGGCGTCAGCATATCGGCGAGAATATGGCTTAAATAGCCCAGCACCATCCCCTGGATGGCATCGGCGGGGACTATCCAGCTTTCGGGCACCTTCAAATAGAAAAGCGTCAGCAGGCCAAACACGGCCAGCAGGCTGTGCGTGAAACCCCGGTGGCCGAACGCGCGGGCGATGGGTTTCGATACCCACTTCAGGCGTTGTCCGAGGAAAGATTTGGGATGGTCAATGTCGGGCAGCAGGCAGGTCAATACGGCGGAAGGGACAATATGCCACCAGTCCCCCTGTGCCAGCACGGGGGTGAGTTCAGCGTTTTTGGCAAATACCGCGCACGCAATAGAAAAAAGCAGGTGGCCTTCCGCCGTCATGATAAAACCCACAAAACTGTCAATTCATACAGTATAGGGTTTTTATACAGTAGGCGGAAGAGGTGACGGTGTAACTGTTTGTCACAAACCAGAGAAGGGCGTTAACCGCCCTGCAGGTGATGCGCCGTGAGTTCTGCCAGTGAGTTAAGCTTCACGTCGGCAAGGGCAAACCGGGGGTCGTGACGGCCTTCTTCTGCGGGCACCACAATGGAGCGCATCCGTGCAGCCTTCGACGCCACCATACCGTTAACGGAATCTTCCAGCGCAACGCAGTTGAGGGGATCCAGGCCGAGCCTAGCGGCGCAGTCCAGATAGACCTGCGGGTGCGGCTTGCTGTAAGGCAATTTCTCAGCGGACGCCAGCGCGTCGAAGCTGTCGCGCAGTTCAAACATCGTGAGCACTTTTTCCAGCATGTGCAGCGGTGAAGCCGAGGCCAGTCCGACCTTCAGCCCCTGGGCTTTACACAGCGCGACGGCCTCACGTACGCCGGGCAGCAGCGGCCTGTTCTCTTCCACCAGAGAAATGGCGCGGCTGATAATGCGTGCGGTCACCTCATCGCGACTGGGACCTACCCACGGCTGTTGGGCAAACCACAGGTCAACCACCATATCGATGCGCAGGCCCAGCGTATCGGGAAGTTCATTACGGCGGCTGATATCCACGCCGAGGCTGGCCATAACGTCCAGTTCGGCGCGATCCCACAGCGGTTCGGAATCGATCAGTAATCCATCCATGTCAAAAATTGCGGCAAGAATTTGGCGCGGTGTCGACATCACAACGTCTCCTTATCCAGGGTGTTCGACAGACGATACGTGCTAAGCACAATCTGCAATTTAGCATATTGCTTTTAAAGAGCGGGCGAAATTGATGACCAGCAGGTAGACTTAGGCACAAATAACGCGTCTTTATGAAGAGGAACTGATGACGTATCAACAAGCTGGACGCATTGCGGTCTTAAAACGTATTGCTGGCTGGGTGATTTTTATTCCTGCCGTCATTTCTACGCTGATTTCTGTACTCAAATTTATGTACGATCACAGCGAAAAACAGCCTGGTATCAATGCGGTAATGCTTGATTTCGCTCATGTCATGATTGAGATGATGCGTTTTAATACGCCATTTTTGAATGTCTTCTGGTTTAACTCACCCACTCCGGATTTTCATCAACAGCTGAATATCGGCTTTTGGGTGATATATGCCCTGATCTTTGTCGCGCTGGCACTGCAGGCCTCTGGTGCGAGAATGAGTCGCCAGACGCGCTTTTTACGCGAAGGCGTTGAGGATCAGTTGATTCTGGAGCAGGCCAAGGGCCCGGAAGGAATGAGTCGTGAGCAGATTGAATCCCGCATTGTTGTGCCGCGTCACACCATTTTCCTGCAAATCTTCCCGCTCTATATCCTTCCCGTGATTATCATTGTGGCGGGATACTTCTTCTTCTCACTGCTCGGTTTTCTGTAAGCGATAAGGGTGGCGGCAAGGCCACCCTTTCTCTTCTCAGGCGGCAAGCATACGCTCGAGTGCCCGCTGCGCGTTAACAAGGTGTTCTCCGCCAAAAAGAATGGCACGGTTCATCAGCGTATAAAGCTGATACACCGACTGGCGGTCGAGGAAACCGGGCGGCAGGGGGGAAACAGACTGGTATCCGTCGTATATTTGCGGCGGCTGCTCAGGATGAAGCGGCAACATGGCAAGATCGCACTCTCTGTCACCCCAGTAGCAGGCCGGGTCAAAGATGTACGGGCCGTTGGGACCCAGCGCGCAGTTATTGGACCACAAATCGCCGTGAAGCAGCGACGCCTGAGGCTGGTGGGATGCCAGACGCTGTTGAACGTGCTCGACGATGGCGTCGATATTGCCAAATTCCAGCCCTTTTTCGGCGGCCAGCTCAAGCTGCCAGCCAATGCGCTGCTCGGCAAAAAATGTCGACCAGCGACGCTGCCAGGCATTGGGCTGTGGCGTGGTGGAGAGATCGTTGTCAAAGTCGAGACCAAACTGCGGCTGGTCGCTCCATTGATGCAGGCGCGCTAGCTGTTGGCCGAGGATGAACGCATTATGGGCATCCAGCGGCCGGGCGGGGAGATACTCCATCACCAGGAAGCTGTAGTCGCGGTCGCTCCCCACGGCCAGAACCTGCGGGACCGTCACCGTTTTACTGCGCGACAACAGCTCCAGCTGGTCGGCTTCGGCGGTAAATATCGGAAGCAGCTCTCGCTCATCGCACTTAACGAAAAGATCGCGCCCTGCGTAGCGTAAATGCCACGCGGCGTGGATTTCACCGCCTGGCAGTTCGTTACGCAGTTCAATTTCACCTTCACCCAGATGCTCACGTAAAAGATGACTGATAGCCTGCCACATGTTGTCTCTCCCATGTTGTCTGCCAGATCATAAAGTTAGCGCATAATGGCGGTAAAAAAATACGAACTAACGCACACCTGGGCGGTTTAAATTCATACAGCGCACTTATTGTTCTTTTTTCCGCCAGCTTTCCCAGGTATCCACGTCAATCTCGGCAGGCTTGTCGGTCACGCTCTCCACCAGACTGGCGGCCAGCGCATGAACCTCTTCCTGGCTCAGGGCGGCGATCAGACCAAATGTCAGGGTGCCTAAATCATGAATATTGCCCTCGTCATCCGTCAGGGTGAGGAGAAAATTAGCCCGGGTGAAAGCATTGTTGAGCTCATTTAGCTCGGTCAGCGATGCTTCATGAAGGTTGATGGTCACGACGTAGCGTGTGATGTCACCACTGCTCATAATTCACCTCATTGTTATCATGGAAGTTTTCTTAGCATAGTCGATAGTTTGCGTTTGGCGACTCAGCGAGGACATTCCCCTCCGTAAAGACGAAGGGGAACAGGGGTTAATTTCGGGACAGGTAATCGACGATTTTTTGCGTATCGGCAAGCGAACAGAGACGCGTGCCCTGGTTGATGGTGGCGGCGCTACCCGCCGCCACGCCGTAGCGTGTCATTTCGAGCAGAGACGCACCCTGCGCCAGTTTTAGCGTCATCGCGCCCACCATGCTATCGCCCGCGCCAACCGTGCTCTGGCTCTTCATCGGCGGTGGGACAACCTGAACGGACGACGATTCATCGACTGCCAGCGCCCCCTGAGGGCCAAGGGAGACGACTACGCGCCGCGCTTTGCCGCTGCGCACCAGCTCCTGCGCAGCGGTGCGCACATCATCAGGCTGCGTCAGTTCACGGTTGACCAGCGCGCTTAACTCTTTCTGGTTGGGTTTGACCAGCTCCAGATTGCCCGGCACCAGCGCCGCCTGCAGGGCCTCGCCGCTGCTGTCGACAATGCAGCGGATGCCGCGATGCTGCGCGGCCTGAATCAGCGCCGTTAATTTTTCCGTGCTTACACCGGGCGGCAGGCTGCCGCTTATCACCAGCAGCGCGCCGCTCTCTATCGTCAGCACTTTCTCTTCAAGCTGACGAAACTCGTCATCGCTGAGTTTCGCGCCCGGCATGACAAAACGGTACTGTTCGCCGCTGGATCCCACGTGGACATGCAGGTTTTGCCGCGTCCAGTCTTTGGCCTCAACGGTTTCAACGGCCACCTGTTCATCGGCCAGCAGAGAGACCAGGTGTTCACCGGTGGCACCGCCTGCGGGAAAAATTGCCGTGGCTTTGCCGCCGAGATGGGTAATGGCGCGCGCCACGTTGATCCCGCCGCCGCCGGGCTCAAAGACCGGGGCGCTACAGCGCAATTTACCTTCCGGGTAAATCTGCGGCGTCAGGGTGGCGGAATCCAGGGAAGGGGAGAGCGTCAGAGTATAAATAGAAACCATCATTACCTCCTTTTAGCATGGGCTCTTATTAGCCTGGCACCTTTTGTCAGGAAGGCAATGTAAATAACAGTATGATTTTAAATATGAATACTGACAAAAAGTGAGGCGGGGGATATATAAACTAAAACGCTTTTTGAGATCGTTCTTATTCAAAAAATGAAATAAGAAAACATTGCTATGTTATTTGCGGCTTTTTATAATTTGTTACCTTTCTCTGGACGCCTTGTCATTGATCCTCAAGAAAGATTCCGGGACCGTGTGGTCTCTTTTTTTGTTGTACGGACTCCTTAATAAAATGAAGCTTTTAAAGACAGTGCCCGCTGCACTGATGCTGGCGGGTGGCGTGTTTGCGGCTATGAACGCGACCGCTGATGATACCGTTTTTACTGTCATGGACGATCCTTCCACCGCGAAAAAACCGTTTGAAGGTAACCTGAACGCCGGGTACCTGGCACAATCCGGTAACACGAAAAGCTCTTCTCTGACGGCGGATAGTACGCTTACCTGGTACGGCAACACCACCGCCTGGTCTCTGTGGGGTAATGCCAGCAACACTTCCGCTAATGACGAACGTTCTTCCGAGAAATATGCGGTAGGCGGACGTAGCCGTTACAACATGACCGACTATGACTACCTGTTTGGACAGGCAAGCTGGTTAACTGACCGTTACAACGGTTATCGCCAGCGCGATGTGTTCACCGCCGGTTATGGTCGCCAGTTCCTGAACGGTCCGGTACACAGCCTCCGTTTTGAATTCGGTCCTGGCGTGCGTTATGACGAGTACACCAATGGCGATACCAAAACCCAACCGCTCGGTTACGCTTCCGGTACCTATGCCTGGCAGATGACTGACAACACCAAATTTACCCAGGGTGTTTCTGTATTTGGTGCCGACGATACGACGCTGAACTCTGAGACAGCGCTGAACGTGGCTATCAACGAACACTTTGGCCTGAAAGTCGCCTACAACGTGACCTGGAACTCTTCACCACCAGAATCTGCGCCGGATCATACCGACCGCAGAACCACGGTTTCACTGGGTTATAGAATGTAATAAAAGCGGGCCGATGATAATGTCGGCCCGTTTATTGTCTGCGGTTTTTCGACGTCCCTTCTGATGACCTGTCTTCGCCCCTAGCCCCAGATCATTGCCGCCCAACGGAGTAGCAGCATTGCGCCGCAGATGGCAATCAGCACCAGCACCATTTTCCAGTGTTTTACGGCAAATCGTTTAGTTGGCATAACCTAATCCTTATTGGTTGATACCCACAGTCTACCAAACAGGGCCGAAATATGCCCCTTCTCAGGTTCGATTGGGTTATGCCAGCGCAGGGTTCGGCTCAGAACCAGTGGAATCGTTCGGCGAGAATTAACAATAAACCTGTGGCGGAAAGGATATTCAATATCACAACCGTTCTACTGGATACGTTCATGGTATGCACCTTTGGGTTTAAAGACCTGTTCAAGAGTAGCCCAGCATCTTCGAAATGCGAGCGCAGGGGAGAAGCAACCTGCAAATTCGTGCGAAAGAGCCAGCCCATCAATCTGGCCGCAGAGGGTGCAATCTCCTTTCCGTTAGTGTTAACATTACGTCGCTTGCCGTAAATCCATATTAATCTGAATTCGGCTGGTGAATGATGACGAACCAATTTGACGATTGTTGGTCAGATGGTATCGTAATCTATTGTCAAATCACGATTATTTTCTTTGTATATGCTCTTATGTGTGGGGCATCACTGCAAATAAGGATATAAAATGCCTGTAATTACTCTTCCTGATGGCAGCCAACGCCATTTCGACCGTGCTGTTAGCCCAATGGATGTAGCCCTGGACATTGGTCCTGGTCTCGCGAAAGCGACTATCGCTGGCCGCGTTAACGGTGAGCTGGTGGATGCTTCCGATCTGATCGAAAACGATGCGACGCTTGCAATCATCACTGCGAAAGACGAAGAAGGTCTGGAGATCATTCGTCACTCCTGCGCGCACCTGTTAGGCCATGCCATCAAACAGCTGTGGCCAAACACCAAAATGGCGATCGGTCCAGTTATCGACAACGGTTTCTACTATGACGTTGACCTTGACCACACCCTGACTCAGGAAGATATCGACGCGCTCGAAAAACGTATGCACGAGCTCGCCGAAACGAACTATGACGTCATCAAGAAGAAAGTCAGCTGGCACGAAGCGCGTGAAACCTTCGTGAAGCGCGGCGAGAGCTATAAAGTCTCTATCCTTGACGAAAACATTTCGCATGATGACAAGCCAGGCTTGTACCATCACGAAGAATACGTCGACATGTGCCGTGGACCGCACGTGCCGAACATGCGCTTCTGTCATCACTTTAAGCTGATGAAGATCGCGGGCGCCTACTGGCGTGGCGACAGCAACAACAAGATGTTGCAGCGTATTTATGGTACCGCGTGGGCTGATAAAAAAGCCCTGAACGCATACCTGCTGCGCCTGGAAGAGGCGGCGAAGCGTGACCACCGTAAAATCGGTAAGCAGCTTGACCTGTACCACATGCAGGAAGAAGCGCCGGGTATGGTGTTCTGGCATAACGACGGCTGGACTATCTTCCGTGAACTGGAAACTTTCGTACGCTCCAAGCTGAAAGAGTACCAGTATCAGGAAGTGAAAGGCCCGTTCATGATGGACCGTGTGCTGTGGGAAAAAACCGGCCACTGGGACAACTACAAAGATGCGATGTTCACCACCTCGTCTGAGAACCGCGAATACTGCATCAAGCCAATGAACTGCCCGGGCCACGTTCAGATCTTCAACCAGGGTCTGAAATCCTACCGCGACCTGCCGCTGCGTATGGCGGAGTTCGGTAGCTGCCACCGTAACGAGCCATCAGGTGCGCTGCACGGTCTGATGCGTGTTCGTGGCTTTACTCAGGATGATGCGCATATCTTCTGTACTGAAGATCAGGTTCGTGACGAAGTTAACGCCTGTATTCGTATGGTCTACGATATGTACAGCACCTTTGGCTTCGAGAAGATCGTCGTCAAACTCTCAACGCGTCCGGAAAAACGTATCGGTAGCGATGAGACATGGGATCGCGCAGAAGCGGATCTCGCCGTGGCGCTGGAAGAGAACGGCATTCCGTTCGAATACCAGCTGGGCGAGGGCGCATTCTACGGTCCGAAAATTGAATTTACCCTGTATGACTGCCTCGATCGCGCATGGCAGTGCGGTACTGTACAGCTGGACTTCTCCCTGCCGCAGCGTTTAAGCGCCTCTTATGTTGGCGAAGACAACGAGCGTCAGGTACCGGTAATGATTCACCGTGCAATTCTCGGTTCTCTGGAGCGCTTCATCGGCATCCTGACCGAAGAGTTTGCTGGCTTCTTCCCAACCTGGCTTGCGCCAGTGCAGGTCGTGGTGATGAACATTACCGATTCTCAGGCGGATTACGTTAAAGAATTGACGCAGAAACTACAAAATGCGGGCATTCGCGTAAAAGCAGACTTGAGAAATGAGAAGATTGGCTTTAAAATCCGCGAGCACACTTTACGTCGTGTCCCGTATATGTTGGTCTGTGGTGATAAAGAGGTGGAAGCAGGCAAAGTCGCCGTTCGCACCCGCCGTGGTAAAGACCTGGGCAGCCTGGACGTAAGTGAAGTGATTGAGAAGCTGCAACAAGAGATTCGCAGCCGCAGTCTTCAACAACTGGAGGAATAAGGTATTAAAGGCGGAAAACGAGTTCAAACGGCACGTCCGAATCGTATCAATGGCGAGATTCGCGCCCAGGAAGTTCGCTTAACAGATCTTGAAGGTGAACCACTGGGGATTGTGAGTCTGAGAGAAGCGATCGAAAAAGCTGAAGAAGCTGGAGTAGATTTAGTTGAAATCAGCCCTAACGCCGAACCGCCAGTTTGTCGTATCATGGACTACGGCAAGTTCCTTTATGAAAAGAGTAAGTCTTCTAAGGAACAGAAGAAGAAGCAAAAAGTTATCCAGGTTAAGGAAATCAAATTCCGTCCTGGTACCGACGATGGCGATTATCAGGTAAAACTCCGCAGCCTGATTCGCTTTCTGGAAGATGGCGATAAGGCCAAGATCACACTGCGTTTCCGCGG
The DNA here is from genome assembly GCF_001059415.1 of Enterobacter sp. 940_PEND. Taxonomy (NCBI): domain Bacteria; kingdom Pseudomonadati; phylum Pseudomonadota; class Gammaproteobacteria; order Enterobacterales; family Enterobacteriaceae; genus Enterobacter; species Enterobacter sp. 940_PEND. The sequence goes on along the minus strand of NZ_JUMS01000163.1, from coordinate 123,226 downwards.
TCGTGAGATGGCCCACCAACAGATTGGTATGGAAGTGCTTAACCGCGTCCGTGACGATCTGAGTGAACTGGCAGTAGTCGAATCCTTCCCTACGAAGATCGAAGGCCGCCAGATGATCATGGTGCTCGCTCCTAAGAAGAAACAGTAAGGCCTTCAAGCAGCAAAATCTGTGGAGCCTTCGGGTTTCATAGGTTTTGTTCGCCTATGTTTCGTTTATTTAACAATGCGAAGTGGAAGTTATTAAGATGCCAAAAATTAAGACCGTACGCGGTGCTGCTAAGCGCTTCAAAAAAACCGGTGGTGGTGGATTCAAGCGTAAGCACGCAAACCTGCGTCATATTCTGACCAAAAAATCTACTAAGCGTAAACGTCACCTGCGTCCAAAAGGCCTCGTTTCTAAAGGCGATCTGGGTCTGGTTATCGCGTGCCTGCCGTACGCATAAGCCGTTAACGTTTAATTTTTTTACTAAGAATATAGATACAGGAGAGCACACATGGCTCGCGTAAAACGTGGTGTAATTGCACGTGCACGTCACAAGAAAATTTTGAAACAAGCTAAAGGCTACTACGGTGCGCGTTCACGCGTTTACCGCGTTGCCTTCCAGGCTGTTATCAAAGCAGGTCAGTACGCTTACCGTGACCGTCGTCAGCGTAAGCGTCAGTTCCGTCAACTGTGGATTGCGCGTATCAACGCAGCAGCACGTCAGAACGGTATTTCTTACAGCAAATTCATCAACGGCCTGAAAAAAGCTTCTGTTGAAATCGACCGTAAGATCCTGGCTGACATCGCAGTATTCGACAAAGTAGCGTTCACCGCTCTGGTCGAAAAAGCGAAAGCAGCACTGGCATAAGCCAGTTGAAAGAGGGGGCTTTGCTCCCTCTTTTCATTTAACACCATCAGAAGATTGACATTTATCCGTCCAGGCTTTTCAATAAGGTCTTAACGGTTTTTACCAGACAAGGTAACGCAAGCATGAATGCTGCTATTTTCCGCTTCTTCTTTTACTTTAGCACCTGATTTCAGGAGGCTAGCGCGTGAAAGATGAAACGAAAAACAGCGCCAGATAAGCCTCCCGATGGAGGCTTTTTTTGTGCCTGAATTTGAGAGAATAACTCCACCAAATCGGTGTCTGCACCGACATAATGAGGAAAATCATGTCACATCTCGCAGAGCTGGTTGCCAGTGCAACAGCCGCCATTAATCAGGCCTCAGATGTTGCCGCGTTAGACAATGTCCGCGTCGAATATCTTGGGAAGAAAGGGCACCTGACCCTTCAGATGACAACCCTGCGTGAGCTGCCGGCAGAAGAACGCCCGGCAGCGGGTGCGGTGATTAACGAAGCCAAAGAGCAGGTACAGCAGGCGCTGAACGCGCGCAAGGCCGAGCTGGAAAGCGCGGTGCTGAATGCGCGTCTGGCCGCAGAGACGATCGACGTTTCTCTGCCGGGTCGCCGTATCGAAAACGGTGGTCTGCATCCGGTTACCCGCACCATCGATCGCATTGAAAGTTTCTTCGGTGAGCTCGGCTTTACCGTGGCGACTGGCCCGGAAATCGAAGATGATTACCATAACTTCGACGCCCTGAACATTCCTGGCCATCATCCGGCACGCGCTGACCACGACACTTTCTGGTTCGACGCTACGCGTCTGCTGCGTACTCAGACCTCCGGCGTTCAGATCCGTACCATGAAGGAGCAGGCGCCGCCAATCCGCATTATCGCGCCGGGCCGCGTCTATCGTAACGACTACGATCAGACCCACACTCCAATGTTCCACCAGATGGAAGGTCTGATTGTTGATAAAAACATCAGCTTCACCAACCTGAAGGGCACGCTGCACGATTTCCTGAACAACTTCTTTGAGGAAGATCTGCAGGTTCGTTTCCGCCCGTCCTACTTCCCGTTCACCGAACCGTCTGCGGAAGTTGACGTGATGGGTAAAAACGGCAAATGGCTGGAAGTGCTGGGCTGCGGCATGGTGCATCCAAACGTGCTGCGCAACGTGGGTATCGATCCGGAAGTTTACTCCGGCTTTGCCTTCGGCATGGGCATGGAGCGCCTGACTATGCTGCGCTACGGCGTGACCGACTTACGTGCATTCTTCGAAAACGATCTGCGTTTCCTCAAACAGTTTAAATAAGGGCAGGACAGAACAATGAAATTCAGTGAACTGTGGTTACGCGAGTGGGTGAACACCACGCTGGACAGCGACGCGCTTTCTAACCAGATCACCATGGCGGGTCTGGAAGTGGACGGTGTTGAGCCGGTTTCCGGAGCCTTCAACGGCGTGGTCGTCGGCGAAGTAGTCGAGTGCGGTCAGCACCCTAACGCTGACAAACTGCGCGTAACAAAAGTAAACGTGGGCGGTGACCGTCTGCTGGATATCGTCTGCGGTGCGCCAAACTGCCGTCAGGGCCTGAAGGTGGCCGTGGCGACCATCGGCGCAGTGCTGCCGGGCGATTTCAAAATCAAAGCGGCTAAGCTGCGCGGCGAGCCGTCTGAAGGCATGCTGTGCTCCTTCTCCGAGCTGGGTATTTCCGATGACCACAACGGCATCATTGAGCTGCCGCTGGATGCGCCAGTCGGCACCGATATCCGTGAATACCTGAAGCTTGACGACAACACCATTGAAATCAGCGTCACGCCAAACCGTGCCGACTGCTTAGGTATCATCGGCGTGGCGCGCGACGTGGCCGTGCTCAACCAGACCGAACTGAACGCGCCGGAAATCGCGCCGGTTGAAGCGACCATCAGTGACGTGCTGCCTATTCAGGTTGACGCTGCGGATGCTTGCCCGCGCTACCTCGGTCGCGTGGTGAAAGGCATCAACGTGAAAGCGCCAACCCCGCTGTGGATGAAAGAGAAGCTGCGCCGCTGCGGTATTCGCTCTATCGACGCAGTGGTCGACGTGACCAACTACGTTCTGCTGGAGCTGGGCCAGCCAATGCACGCGTTCGATAAAGACCGTATCGACGGCGGCATCGTTGTGCGCATGGCGAAAGAGGGCGAAACCCTGGTTCTGCTGGACGGCAGCGAAGCCAAACTGAACGCCGACACCCTGGTGATTGCGGACCACAGCAAAGCGCTGGCAATGGGCGGTATCTTCGGTGGCGAGCACTCAGGCGTCAACGACGAGACGCAAAACGTCCTGCTGGAATGCGCGTTCTTCAGCCCGCTCTCCATCACCGGTCGCGCACGCCGTCACGGCCTGCATACCGATGCCTCTCACCGCTACGAGCGCGGCGTTGACCCTGCTCTGCAGTATAAAGCGATGGAACGTGCGACCCGCCTGCTGATCGACATCTGCGGCGGCGAAGCGGGCCCGGTTATTGACGTCACCAACGAAGCGACCCTGCCGAAGCGTGCGACCATCACCCTGCGCCGCAGCAAGCTGGATCGCCTGATTGGCCATCACGTTGCCGATGCGCAGGTAACCGACATCCTGAAACGTCTGGGCTGTGAAGTAACCGAAGGGCAGGACGAGTGGAAAGCCGTTGCGCCATCCTGGCGTTTCGACATGGAAATTGAAGAAGATCTGGTGGAAGAAGTGGCCCGCGTTTACGGCTACAACAACATCCCTGACGAGCCTGTCCAGGCGGGTCTGGTAATGGGCACCCACCGTGAAGCCGACCTGTCCCTGAAGCGGGTGAAAACCATGCTGAACGACAAAGGCTACCAGGAAGTGATCACCTACAGCTTCGTTGATCCAAAGCTGCAGCAGCTGATCCACCCGGGTCAGGAGGCGCTGATCCTGCCAAGCCCAATCTCCAGCGAAATGTCCGCGATGCGTCTGTCTCTGTGGACGGGCCTGCTGGGCACTGTCGTTTATAACCAGAATCGCCAGCAAAACCGCGTGCGAATTTTCGAAAGCGGTTTGCGCTTTGTACCGGATAATCAGGCAAATTTAGGCATCCGTCAGGATCTCATGCTGGCTGGCGCCATCAGCGGCAACCGCTATGAAGAGCACTGGGACCTGGCAAAAGGCACGGTTGATTTCTACGATATGAAGGGCGATCTGGAAGCGATTCTGGATCTGACCGGTAAATTATCTGAAATTGAATTCCGCGCAGAAGCTATCCCGGCCCTGCATCCTGGCCAGAGCGCAGCTATCTATTTAGACGGCAAACGCGTTGGTTTTATTGGGGTTGTTCACCCTGAGCTGGAGCGTAAGCTGGACCTGAACGGCCGTACCATCGTGTTCGAGCTGGAATGGAACCCGGTGGCTGACCGCGTTATTCCTCAGGCTCAGGACGTCTCCCGCTTCCCGGCAAACCGCCGTGATATCGCGGTTGTGGTCGCGGAAAATGTGCCTGCAGCAGATATTTTGGCCGAATGTAAGAAAGTTGGCGTAAATCAGGTAGTTGGCGTAAACTTATTTGACGTGTACCGCGGCAAGGGCGTAGCAGAAGGTTTCAAGAGCCTCGCTATTAGCCTTATCCTTCAGGATACCAGCCGTACACTCGAAGAAGAGGAGATTGCCGCTACCGTCGCCAAATGTGTAGAGGCATTAAAAGAGCGATTCCAGGCATCATTGAGGGATTGAACCTATGGCGCTTACAAAAGCTGAAATGTCAGAATATCTGTTTGATAAGCTTGGGCTTAGCAAACGGGATGCCAAAGAGCTGGTAGAGCTGTTTTTCGAAGAGATCCGTCGTGCTCTGGAAAATGGTGAGCAGGTAAAACTCTCCGGTTTTGGCAATTTTGATTTGCGAGACAAAAACCAACGTCCGGGCCGCAACCCGAAGACGGGGGAAGATATTCCCATTACAGCCCGCCGCGTGGTGACCTTCAGACCCGGCCAGAAGTTAAAAAGCCGTGTCGAAAACGCAACGCCCAAAGCAGAGTAATATGAACTAACTAAAAAGGCCGCCCACGCGGCCTTTTTTCTTTGCGCTCTCCGGCAAACCCGCCGTAAAATCAATTACATCTCACGCTACTAAAACCGTACACATGCTTGATTATGCCCATCGCCAGCACCGTTCCGATAAGCGTCGCCTGTTTTTGCTGGTGCTGTTGCTCATTGTCGCCGCAGGCGTGAGCCTCTGCGCGGGCGACAGATGGATCGGGCCTGAAAGCTGGTGGGGGCCGGACGGGCAGCTCTTCGTCTGGCAAATTCGCCTGCCGCGCACCGTCGCGGTGGTTCTGGTCGGCGCCGCGCTGGCGCTGTGCGGTACCATAATGCAGGCGTTGTTTGATAACCCTCTGGCGGAGCCCGGGCTGCTCGGCGTGTCAAACGGCGCAGGCGTAGGCCTGATTGCGGCGGTAATGCTCGGCGGAGGAGAACTCTCCGGATGGAGTATTAGCCTGAGCGCTATCCTCGGCGCGCTGCTGATCACCGCGATCCTTCTTCGTTTCGCCAGACGGCACTTATCGACCAGCCGTCTGCTGCTTGCCGGCGTGGCGCTGGGGATAATCTGCAGCGCGCTGATGACCTGGGCGGTCTACTTCTCAACATCCTTTGACCTGCGTCAGCTGATGTACTGGATGATGGGCGGCTTTGGAGGCGTTGACTGGCACCAGGGCTGGCTGATGGTGCTGCTGGTACCGGTAATCGTGTGGGCTGCCCTGCAGGCGCAGCCGCTGAATATGCTCGCGCTGGGTGAAACCTCTGCCCGTCAGCTCGGCATGCCGATTGGGTTATGGCGTAATGTGCTGGTAATAGCCATTGGCTGGCTGGTCGGCGTCAGCGTGGCTCTGGCGGGCGCGATCGGCTTCATCGGGCTGGTGATTCCGCACATGCTGCGCCTGTGTGGCCTCACGGACCATCGGACCCTGCTTCCGGCCTCGGCGGTTGCCGGGGCCGTCACGCTGCTGGTGGCCGATATCATCGCCCGGCTTGCCCTGACGGCCGCAGAGCTGCCGATTGGCGTGGTGACCGCTACGCTGGGCGCGCCGGTGTTTATCTGGCTACTATTAAAAGCTGGACGTTAAATCAACAAGCCGTAAGACAACCTGAGGGAATGCTATGCAGTCAGATATCCTGAATACTGAAGTGACCACCATTGATGGCGATAACACCACGCTGGAAGGCTACAAAGGCAACGTGCTGCTTATCGTCAACGTGGCATCGAAATGTGGCCTGACGCCGCAGTACGAGCAGCTGGAAAACATTCAGAAGGCCTGGGAGAAAGACGGTTTCACCGTGCTGGGCTTCCCGTGCAATCAGTTCCTGGGGCAGGAGCCGGGCAGCGAAGAGGAGATTAAAACCTTCTGCAGCACCACCTATGGCGTGACGTTCCCGATGTTCAGCAAAATCGATGTCAACGGCGAAGACCGCCATCCGCTGTATGCGAAGCTGATCGCTGCCGCGCCGAAGGCCGTTGCGCCTGAAGGAAGCGGTTTTTATGAACGCATGGCCAGCAAAGGCCGCGCGCCGCTTTACCCGGACGATATCCTGTGGAATTTTGAAAAATTCCTGATTGGCCGCGACGGCCAGGTCGTTCAGCGTTTTTCGCCGGATATGACCCCTGAGGATCCGATCGTTATGGAATCGATCAAGCTGGCGCTGGCGAAATAATGTCGTTGCTGATGCAGCTCACGGACGTTGCCGAGAGGGGACGTCTGGAGCCGATAACCGGTACCATCAATGCGGGAGAAATTCTGCATCTTGTCGGGCCAAACGGAGCAGGGAAGAGCACGCTGCTGGCACGGATGGCAGGCATGACCGACGGAGAAGGGCAGATAACGCTGCTGGAGCATACGCTCGCCGACTGGTCACCGGTCTCGCTGGCGCATCGGCGCAGTTACCTCGTGCAGCAGCAGGTGCCACCCTTTGCGATGCCGGTCTGGCACTATCTGATGCTGCATTTGCACGACAAACAACAGACGGCACTGCTGACGGACGTTGCCGCGGCCCTGGGGCTGGAAGATAAACTGTCCCGGCATGCCAGCCAGCTTTCCGGCGGAGAGTGGCAGCGGGTACGTCTGGCGGCGGTCATTCTTCAGATCCACCCGGCAGGTAATCCTCACGGGCGAATGCTGCTTCTCGATGAACCCATGAGCGGTCTGGACGTGGCGCAGCAGGCGGCACTGGATACGCTGTTAAGCACCCTGAGCCGAAAAGGTATCGCCGTGGTGATGAGCAGTCATGACCTCAACCACACCCTGCGTCATGCCCACCGGGTGTGGCTGCTGTCGCAGGGAAAGATGATCGCCAGCGGCGCGCGGGATCGGGTGCTTACGCCGCCCCATCTTGCCCGCGCGTACAACATGTCGTTCCGCAGGCTGGATATTGAGGGACATAAGATGCTGATTTTTACCGGGCAGACGTAACCGTTTCTTGCCTCTTCGCACAATTGCACGCTAAATTACGAAAAGAACAAAAAAAGCAGAGGATTCGTCTGAAAATGCGATTCTGGTTTCTCCTGATGGCCGCACTTTTTCTTGCGGGATGCAGTAGCCATCGTGCGCCGCCGCCTAACCCACGGCTTTCAGATTCGATCACCGTCATTGCCAGCCTCAACGATCAGCTGAGCAACTGGCGCGGCACGCCTTATCGCTACGGCGGAATGAGCCGCGGCGGCGTGGATTGCTCCGGCTTCGTGCTGATGACGTTTCGCGATAAGTTTGATTTACAGCTTCCGCGCGAAACGCGCAAACAGGCAGAAATAGGCACTGAAATTGATAAAGACGATCTTCTGCCCGGGGACCTGGTTTTCTTCAAAACCGGATCGGGTGAAAGCGGTCTTCATGTGGGGATATATGATACAGACAATCAGTTCATTCACGCCTCGACAAGCCGCGGCGTGATGCGCTCTTCTCTTGATAATGTTTACTGGCGTAAAAATTTCTGGCAGGCTCGACGTATATAGTCTTTGTCAGACACTTCTCTTATGACGGCATGGTATCTAATAAATCATGCCGTTTTTTCTCAAATAAGATGCTTAAAGTTAAATTTATCTAAAATTAGCGAATCCTGCATGTGTCTGTTTTATCTAAAACTGGCTATTATTCGACAACCAGGATAAAATTAATTTAGATTCAGGGATAAATCTGAAAATAAATACGGAACTAATGAAATTAATCTTATTAAAATCAAGACAGTGGAATTGTGTCGGCAATTGCTCCAGGATGTCCTCTCTCATCTTTAATGTGGAGCGAGTGCAATGATTATTACGCTAGATAATGCTTACCAGTCTGAACTGCTGCTTCTGCCTGCTCGTAATAGCGCAGGGGAGCTTAAAGGTTTAGAGGTTCTGGTTAACTTTACTGGCGTCGGCAGCGATGTGCGGATCCCCACTGAGCTTGTTATCCCTCGGCTTTCAGCAGCTGAAGAGTTAGTGCTGTTTAACGAAAAATTGCAATTGCTTGATACCTGTAAACTGTTTTTTATTCAGCATCAGTTAATTGCATGGATCAATATTACACCTGCAATAGTTGAATTTTTATTAAGTAATGGAAACGCTGTTTCAATCCTTGAGCGTTACCCGTTTCTTGAGTTTACTGTTAATGAGAATTATCCAGGTTTAAATAACGGAAAGGACGATCTGCAGCTGGCGAGAATGGCCATCCATTTCCCGTTGGTCCTGGCAAACTTTGGCGCAGGCGCCGCATCGCTCAAAGCGGTCTATGATGGATTATTTAAACGGGTTATTCTCGACAAAGGCTTCATTCAGCAGCGTGCCCCGGAGCTCTCTTTTGAGCCTTTTATGCGCGCCATCCTCTGGCAAATCACACCGCACTGCCAGTCAGTGATTGTCTCAGGCATTGACGACCACGGCCTGTTGCAACGCGTTTTGTCCTTCAATGTTGGCGCCATGCAGGGCGCACTCTGGCCAGCCGTCTCTGCGGAGCACGTTACATCGCTGGTTCAGCAGCGATAACCCTTGCTTTCGCCCGTGTTTAAGTCCGGGTAAACCCTCTACACTAAAAGCAGGAGGACTTATGACCCTGTCTTTTACTGCTCACTGGCATGACGAGTTGCCTGGCTTTTACACCGCACTCAAACCAACACCGTTACAACATTCACGCCTTATCTGGCATAACGATTTGCTGGCAGAAGAGCTGGCCATTCCGCCTGAGCTGTTTCAGCGTTCAGAAGGCGCAGGCGTCTGGGGCGGGGAAACGCTTCTCGCCGGGATGCAGCCTCTGGCTCAGGTCTATAGCGGCCACCAGTTTGGCGTCTGGGCGGGACAGCTGGGCGACGGCAGGGGGATCCTGCTCGGCGAACAACGGCTTCCCAACGGGGAGACGGTTGACTGGCACCTGAAAGGCGCAGGCCTTACTCCCTATTCGCGAATGGGCGACGGGCGCGCGGTACTGCGTTCAACGATTCGCGAGTGCCTGGCGTCCGAAGCGATGCATGCCCTGGGGATTCCCACTACGCGCGCGCTGTCGATTATCACCAGCGATACGCCGGTAGCGCGCGAAACGGTGGAAAAAGGGGCAATGCTGATGCGTATTGCGCAAAGTCATTTGCGCTTCGGCCATTTTGAGCACTTTTACTATCGCCGCGAGCCGGACAAGGTTCGCCAGCTGGCTGACTTTGCCATTCGTCACCACTGGACGCATTTGCAGGACGAAGCGGACAAATACGTTCTCTGGTTCAGGGATGTGGTTGCCCGTACCGCAAGCCTGATTGCCCGCTGGCAAACGGTGGGCTTTGCGCATGGCGTCATGAATACGGACAACATGTCGATCCTCGGGCTGACCTTTGATTACGGCCCGTTTGGTTTCCTGGACGATTATCAGCCTGGCTATATCTGCAACCACTCCGACTATCAGGGACGTTACAGCTTTGATAATCAGCCAGCGGTTGGCCTGTGGAACCTGCAGCGGCTTGCGCAAACCCTGTCGCCGTTCATCGACGTAGATGCCCTCAATGATGCGCTCGACAGCTATCAGGACATTTTACTGCGGGAATATGGCACGCTGATGCGCAACAAGCTGGGGCTGGTGACGCAGGAGAGGGGCGATAACGACATCCTCAATAGCCTGTTTGCCCTGATGGCGCGCGAGGGCAGCGATTACACGCGCACCTTCCGGATGCTAGGACAGACGGAGCAGCACAGCGCCGCCTCGCCGCTGCGCGATGAGTTTATTGACAGACAGGCGTTTGACGACTGGTTTGCATCGTACCGCGCGCGGCTGCGGCAGGAACAGGTGGATGACGCGACTCGCCAGACGCAGATGAACGCGACGAACCCCGCAATGGTGTTGCGCAACTGGCTGGCGCAGCGGGCGATTGAACAGGCAGAGCAGGGTGAATACGACGAGCTACACCGCCTGCATGTGGCGCTGCGCACGCCGTTTGCCGACCGGGATGATGACTACGTCAGCCGCCCGCCTGACTGGGGCAAGCGGCTGGAGGTCAGCTGCTCAAGTTAGAGATTTTGCCGGGTGGCGGCGTCGCCTTACCCGGCAAAAATTACTGCGCAACCCAGCCGCCATCCATATTCCACGCGGCGCCACGAACGTTCACGGCGCCCTCGCTGCACAAAAACAGCGCCAGTTCACCCAGCTGCTCCGGGGTGACAAACTCGCCCGAAGGCTGTTTCTCTGCCAGAAGCCTATCGCGAGCCTGCTCCGGCGGGACGCCCTCAGCGATACGTTTGTCGATTTGCTGCTGCACCAGCGGGGTCAGCACCCAGCCGGGACAAATCGTATTGGCGGTAATGCCGGTGCGCGCGGTTTCCAGCGCCAGCGATTTCGTAAAGCCCACTACGCCATGCTTGGCGGCCACGTAGGCTGACTTCTCTTTTGACGCGACCAGCCCGTGAACGGAGGCGATATTGATGATGCGCCCCCAGTTTTTCTCGCGCATGGAAGGCAGCGCCAGCCGGCTGGTGTGAAACACCGACGAGAGATTAATGGCGATAATGTCGTTCCATTTCTCCACCGGAAACGCATCAACCGGGGCGACATGCTGTATCCCGGCGTTGTTGACAAGAATGTCCACGCCGCCAAACTGCGATTCGGCGTAGCGCATCATGGCTTCAATTTGCAGCACGTCACGCAGGTCCGCATCGTGATAGCCCGGCTTTTTGCCCAGCTGCGCAATCTCTTCTCTTGCTGATTCGCTGTCGCCGAAACCGTTGAGGATCAGCTGCGCCCCGGCCTTCGCCAGCACGCGGGCGATCCCAAGTCCAATGCCGCTGGTCGAGCCCGTCACCAGCGCGGTCTTACCGTCCAGATTCATCTTTCTCTCCTTACACAATGCCGGTCAGATAGAACACGGCAATGACAAAAAGCACTGCCAGACTTTTAATGAGGGTGATAGCGAAAATGCCGCCGTAGGCCTGACGATGGCTCAGGCCGGTAATCGCCAGCAGGGTAATCACCGCGCCATTATGGGGCAGCGTATCCATCCCGCCGCTCGCCATCGAGGCCACGCGGTGCAGCACCTCAAGAGGGATATTGGCGGCGTGGGCGGCGGCGACAAACGAGTCGGACATGGCGGCGAGGGCAATACTCATCCCGCCGGACGCAGAGCCGGTGATCCCCGCAAGCACCGTCACGCTGATGGCCTCATTCAGCAGCGGATTGGGGATGGCCGCCAGCGCTTTGGATAACACCAGGAACCCGGGCAGGGCGGCGATCACCGCGCCGAAACCGTATTCCGAGGCGGTATTCATCGCCGCCAGAATGGCACCGCTCACCGCGGTCCGGCTGCCTTCAGCCAGACGCCCCCGGATATTGCGAAAGCCAAAAATCAGCACCAGCACGATACCGGAGATCAGCGCCGCCTCGACGGCCCAGATGGCGGTGATCTTGCCCACCTCGGTCACAATAGGTTTCGCCAGGCCTGGCAGAGTCAGCTCGTGGGTCGTGCCGTACCAGCCGGGGATCCAGCGGGTAAACAGCAGGTTCAGTATGCCCACGACAAGCAGCGGGGAGATAGCAATCAGCGGATGCGGGAGGTTAATGTTATCCGGCGTCTCGGGTTCATTTTTCAGATCCGTGCCGTAGCCTTCGTTGTTATTGAACGCCTTACGACGCTGGCGTTCCAGCCAGAGCAGGCCAAAGATGATAATAAACAGAGAGCCGATAAGCCCCAGCCACGGCGCTGCCCAGGCGTTCGTGCCAAAGAAGCTGGTGGGGATGATATTCTGGATCTGCGGCGTGCCGGGCAGGGCGTCCATGGTAAACGAAAACGCCCCCAGCGCCACGGTGGCCGGGATCAGCCGCTTAGGGATGCCGCTCTGGCGGAACAGCTCCGCGGCAAAAGGGTAAACCGCAAACGCCACCACGAACAGCGACACGCCGCCGTAGGTTAACAGCGCACACACCAGGACGATCACCGGAATAGCGTGGCGACGACCGAGGATCTGAATCGCGGCGGCGACGATGGAGCGTGAGAAACCGGAAAGCTCAATCAGCTTGCCGAAAACGGCTCCCAGCAGGAACACCGGGAAGTAGAGCTTAACAAAGCCGACCATCTTTTCCATAAACAGACCGGTAAACGTCGGGCCGACGGCACCCGGATCGGTCAGCAGCACGGCGCCGAGCGCCGCAATCGGCGCAAACAAAATAACGCTGTATCCGCGATAGGCCGCCAGCATCAGCAGCGCCAGCGCCGCCAGGGCAATTAACACACTCATTACGACTCCTCACTTTAATTATTATTCGGGTATCAACGAGATGCTTAACGCTCGACGGTCAGAGCAATGCCTTGCCCGCCGCCCACGCACAGGGTGACGAGCCCTTTTTTGACGTCACGGCGCTGCATTTCGTACAGCAGCGTCACGAGGATGCGGCAGCCGGAGGCGCCAATCGGATGACCCAGGGCGATAGCGCCGCCGTTAACGTTCACCCTACGCTCATCCCAGCCGAGCTGCTTGCTCACCGCCAGCGCCTGGGCGGCAAAGGCTTCATTGGCTTCAATGAGGTCCACGTCATCGAGCGTCCAGCCCGCCCGCGCCAGCGCCGTCCGGCAGGCGCTGACCGGTCCGATGCCCATCACCGACGGGTCAACGCCCGTCACGGCGTAGCTCACGATGCGACCGAGGATCGGCAAACCGCTCTCCCGCGCCTTTTCGCCGCTCATCAGCAGCACCGCGGCGGCACCGTCGTTGAGCGTTGACGCATTTCCGGCCGTGACCGTGCCTTCCGCCTGCAGAAAGGCGGGGCGCAGCTGCGCCAGCTGCTCAGCGGTGGTGCCAGGCCGGGGCTGTTCGTCACGGCTGACGATAAGCGGCGGTTTTTTGCCCTGTTTTACCGTCACCGGCGCTATCTCGGCGTCAAACCGACCCGCTTCGATGGCAAAGGCCGCTTTGTGCTGCGACCGGGCGGCGAAGGCGTCCTGCTGCTCGCGGGAAATGGCATTCTCCCGTGCGACGTTTTCAGCGGTGATCCCCATGTGGTAATCGTGGAACGCGTCCCACAGGCCGTCAGTAATCATGCTGTCCTGCAGGCCCGTATGGCCAAAACGCAGCCCTGAACGCGCGCCGTCCAGCAGATAGGGGGCGTTGCTCATGCTCTCCTGACCGCCAGCGATAGCCACGTCCGCGTCGCCGCAGCGGATCGCCTGAGCGGCGAGCTGCACCGCTTTTAGGCCCGCGCCGCACACCAGGTTGACCGTTGTCGCCGGCGTGCTGACGGGTAATCCGGCGGTGATGGCCGTCTGACGCGCCGGGTTTTGTCCGCATCCCGCCGTCAGCACCTGTCCGAAAATCAGTTCATCTACCTGTTCTTCGCGAAGATTGCTGTTCTCCAGCAGGTGCCGCACCGCTACGGCCCCCAGCTCAACCGCTGAAAGGGACGATAGCGATCCGCGAAAACTGCCAATGGGGGTTCGCGTTGCCCCGACAATCATGACCTTTTTCATCGTGAGTCCTCAGTTGAAGCGCATCTCGCGAACGTCGTCCGCCACAATCATTTTCCCGGCCGTCTTAGCCGCAATTTCGTCGATACTGACGCCGGGGGCGTATTCCCGCAGGATGAACGCGCCGTCCTCGATCTCCAGCAGTGCGAGGTCGGTTAAGACCCGACGGATACAGCCCGCGCCCGTGAGCGGCAGCGTGCAGCGCGGCAGCAGCTTTGACTCACCGCTTTTCGACGCGTGGGTCATCACCACAATGATGTTCTGCGCCCCGGCGACGAGATCCATCGCGCCGCCCATGCCCTTCACCATCTTTCCGGGAATCATCCACGAGGCGATATTGCCTTCGACGTCCACTTCAAACGCGCCCAGCACGGTCAGGTCGACATGACCCCCGCGGATCATGGCAAACGACTGGGCCGAGTCGAAAATGGCCGCGCCGGTGCGCGCGGTCACGGTCTGTTTACCTGCGTTGATCATGTCGGCGTCAAGGCTCCGCTCGTCAGGAAAAGCCCCCATCCCCAGCAGCCCGTTTTCGGACTGAAGCATCACGTCCATCCCGTCCGGAATGTAGTTCGCCACCAGAGTAGGGATGCCGATCCCCAGGTTGACGTAATACCCGTCGCGCAGCTCGCGGGCGACGCGCATGGCCATCTGTTCACGGGTTAACATCGTCAGACTCCTTCCGCGCGCAGGGTGCGCTGTTCAATGCGTTTTTCAAACTGGCCGACAATCAGCCTGTCGACATAAATTCCCGGGGTATGAATGGCTGACGGGGGCAGCTCGCCCGGTGCAACAATCTCTTCCACCTCGACGACCGTTATCCGGCCCGCCGTTGCCATCAGCGGATTAAAATTTTGCGCGGTATGCCGATAGACAACGTTGCCGTACCAGTCCGCTTTCCAGCCCTTAATGAGCGCGAAATCACCGGTAATTGCCTCCTCGAGGATGTAGTGCTTTCCCGCAAACTGGCGCACGTCTTTGCCGACAGCCACGGGCGTGCCGTAGCCGGTGGCCGTGTAAAATGCCGGAATGCCCGCGCCGCCCGCGCGCACCTTTTCCGCCAGCGTGCCCTGAGGCGTGAGTTCAATCTCCAGTTCGCCGCTCAGCACCTGCCGCTCGAACAGGGCGTTCTCGCCGACGTAAGAGGCCACCACTTTGCGAACCTGCCGCGTTTCGAGCAGTATCCCGAGACCGAAACCGTCCACGCCGCAGTTGTTTGATACCACCGTCAGATCTTTCACCTGACGGCGTCTGACCTCTGCAATCAGGTTCTCCGGAATCCCGCACAGGCCGAAGCCGCCCGCCAGCAAGGTCATTCCGTCCGTCAGCCCTTCCAGCGCCTGCGCATAGCTGCCGACGCGCTTATCCAGTCCCGCCATCCTCATTCCTCCTCTTAACCGTGGCGGTATCATTAGGGGCGGCGACTCATTTGTTAATTTTGAATTTGTGACCCACTCATTTGGTTTTTTTATTAATTTCCTGTTAACTAAATTTTTTCAATTAGTTAACAGGATAAAAAATGAGAATGAGTGTCAAACAGTTACGCGCGTTTTTAGCGGTAGCTCACACTCTCAATTTCGCGCACGCCAGCGAACGGCTGAATCTTTCCCAGCCGGCCCTGAGCCTGACGATTAAAGCGCTGGAGGATGCGCTCGGCGGGCCGCTGCTGCAGCGGAGCACGCGTAAGGTCGCGCTGACGCAGGAGGGAGAGACGTTTTTGCCGATGGCGCGTCAGCTGCTTGCTGACTGGGATAACGTCGAAGAGGCGATGCACCAGTGCTTTACCCTGCAGCGCGGTAAAATCTCGGTCGCGGCCATGCCGTCGTTTGCCGCGAATGTCCTGCCCGAGGTGCTAAAAGCGTTTCGCGATCGCCACGCCGGGATCAACGTCACCGTGCATGATGTCATTAACGAGCAGGTGATAGAGATGGTGCGGGAAGGGCGGGTCGAGATGGGCATCGCCTTTGAGCCCGCGCCAACGCACAACCTGCTGTTTACCCCGCTGGGCCTCGACAGGTTTGTTGCTATTGTGCCGAAAGATTCCTCGCTGGCAGGCAAGAAGCGCCTGTCATGGGAAGATCTGCTGACGCTGGATTTCATCACCCTGCAGCGCCCGTCGGCGGTACGTCTGATGATGGAGGAGGAGCTGGCGCGAAGCGGCAGAAAGCTGGACGTGGCGCTGGAGAGTCATCAGCTGGTGACGGTCGGGCGAATGGTCGCGAGCGGGCTGGGCGGTAGTGCCGTCCCGGCGCTCTGCGAGGCGCAGATGACGGCGCTGGGCGCGGTCTGTATCCCGCTTGATAACCCGCCGATTGAAAAGTGCATCGGGGCGATCCATCCAGGGCACACGCAGCTCTCTAAGGCGGCGCATGCCCTGCTGGAAACGCTGAAGGATTTTTATCAGCCCGATCAGGGGGCGAGAAACACCTGCGGCGCGGCGTGAGCCGGATGCCTGCCGACGATAACCTGCGCGCCGTACCAGCGCGCCAGCGTATCGGCCTGCAAAACGGTTTCCGGTTCCCCCCGGGAGACGATTTTACCGCCGTGCAGCAGCAGGATGCGATCCGCCCACAGCGCCGCTAAATTGAGGTCGTGCAGCACCGCGCACACGTGCAGATGTCCCCGGCTGGTCAGGGATTTCAGCAGGCGCAGCAGATGCTGCTGGTGATAGAGATCGAGCGCAGACGTCGGTTCATCAAGAAACAGCCAGCCGCGCGGCGCGCCGTCGCACCAGAGCTGAGCCAGCGCGCGGGCGAGCTGAACGCGCTGCTGCTCGCCGCCGGAGAGCGCGGCAAACCGCCTGCCCGCCAGCGGTAAACAGCCGGTGATAGCCATGACCTCCTCAATCACCGACGCTTCTGGCGCGCGGGTCCAGGGCGCTCGCCCCATACCGACGACCGCCTCAACCGGCCAGTCAAATCCGAGCTGCGTGTTCTGGCGCATTACCGCCCGGTAGCGGGAGAGCCTGTGCGGCTGCCAGGCCGCAAGCGGTGTGCCCGCCAGGCTGCATCGTCCGCCCGCAGGTTTAAGGTAGCCGGTCAGCAGCCGCAACAGCGTTGATTTCCCGGCGCCGTTGGGGCCAATCAGCGACACCAGCTCGCCCTGAGATAAGGTCAGCGACACGTCGTTAATCAGCGTGCGTTGCCCGGCGCGAAAAACAAGGTTTTCAGCACAATAGCGTTCAGCCATGCGCACCTCCGCGACGAAAGATAAGCCACAGAAACCACGGCGCGCCGAGAAGGCTGGTCAGTAAGCCGACCGGCATTTCCGCCGGGGCGACGATGCTGCGCGCCAGCGTATCGGCCACCAGCAGGAGCAGCGCGCCGGCCAGCACCGAGCCGGGGAGCACGGCCCGGTGGTCGGCTCCCAGCCACATGCGCACCAGGTGCGGCACCACCAGGCCGACAAATCCGATCACGCCGCTGACCGCAACGGCGGCGGCCACCAGCAGGGCGCTGCACAGCAGCAGGATCCGCTGCACGGCGGCAACCTCCACGCCGAGGTAATGTGCCTCTTCGTCGCCCAGCTGCAGCAGGTTGAGGGCGCCTGCCAGACGCCAGATCGCGAGCGCGGTGGGAACCATCAGCGACGCGACGGCCAGCAGCGTTGACCACTGCGCCTGGCCGAGGCTGCCCATTCCCCAGAGCGAAAGCTGGCGAAGCTGGGCATCATTGCTGAGCCATGACAGCACCCCGACGGCCGCGCCGCACAGGGCGTTGATGGCAATTCCCACCAGCAGCAGGCGCGACAGGGAAGCATCACGCTGTCGGCTGAGCAGGAAAATCACGAAGGTGGCGGCCAGCGCGCCGAGAAACGCCGCCAGCATCGGGGCATACAGCATCACCAGTGCAGGCAGCGAGAGCGGAAGAACCACCCACAGCGCAACGGCGAGCGCCGCGCCGCTGCTGATGCCGAGCAGTCCCGGGTCCGCCAGCGGATTTCGAAACAGCCCCTGCATCACGCAGCCCGCCAGCGCCAGTGAACCGCCGATAGCCAGCGCCAGCAGCACGCGAGGCAGGCGGATCGTCAGCCAGATTTGACGCAGCGCCTCGTCGGTGCCGTTCCACAGCAGGCTGATCGGCAGGCGTAATGCCCCAACCCCGGTCGCTGCGAGGGTCATGACGGTCAGGATCGCGGTCAGCATCCATAACGATAAGGCGATCCGCCGGGACATCAGGGCAGTTGCTCCGCTTTGGCACGCAGCTGCTGGATGGCTTCCGGCGTTCGCACGCTGAAGCCCAGCAGCGCCATATCGTCAATCGCCAGCACCTGCTTGTTCCGTCCCGCCGGGGTTTGCGCCAGGCCGGGCAGCGTCCACAGATTTGCTTCACCGCCCAGGGCGTTGAGACCGTCCTGAGAAATCACCACCAGATCGGGTCGGCTGGCGATCGTGCCTTCCTGAGACAGCGGCTGATAGCGGGTAAACCCCTGCATCGCGTTCTGCAGTCCCGCCGCACGAATGGCAGCATCCGCGCCGGTCTGTTGTCCGGCGGCCATGGCGGTCATCCCGCCGTGGTTGAGAATAAACAGCACCCGCTTATTGAGCGGCGACGCGGGAAGCGCCGACAGCGCCTGGCGCAGGGTGCTGCGCAGGACCTCCCCCTCGGCCTCGCGGTGCGTCGCTTCAGCGACGATCCGCACCTTTTCGTCAATGACGTTCAGGTCGTTACTGGCAGGAACAGCGATCACCCTGACGTGGCTTTGCTCAACCTGCTTTAGCGCCAGAGACGGCTGCGCCTGAGCGCTGGCCAGCACCAGCGTGGGGCGCATGGACAAGATCCCTTCCGCATTGAGCTGGCGCAGATAGCCCACGTCGGGCAGTGAATTCGCCGCCTGCGGCCACTGGCTGGTGCTGTCGCGAGCCACCAGGGAAGACGCCGCGCCGAGGGCGTAGACAATCTCGGTGACGTCGCCGCCGAGGGTAACAATTTTCTCCTGCGGCGCAGCAAGCGCCAGCAGGGGCAGGGCGCTGAGCAGGGCAAGCCACCGTTTCATGCGGCCAGCCCTTTCGCCGTTAAGGCGTCAATCTGGCTGCGCCACTGGCTCTGCTCCGGTTCGCCTTCCGTACGCTGGCCGTACAGCTGGGCGATTTGCGTTCCGTCGGCGGCAAACAGCTCCAGGCTGGTGACATGCCCGTCAGCCGTCGGCTTGCGCGTGACCCACGTTTCCGCAATGGATCCTTCAAGCAGACGCAGAGTAAAGGTTGGGTTAAAGACGTTCAGCCAGCCTTTCATTGGCACCAGCTTTTCCACCGCGCCGGTGAAGATCTGCACGCAGCCGCGGTTGCCGACAAAGACCATGATTTCGTTACCGTCCCGACGCGCCGTCTCCAGGAGCTGCGCCAGCGCGGTGTTTTCTACCCGGCAGGCCAGATCGTCACCCACCAGGCGAAACGCCTGCTGGCGGCTGAGGTTATGGCGCTTGAGCAGGCTGAAGAACTGATGAACGTCGGTCATGGCGCGCCACTCGTTATCCACGAGAGCAGCATTTGCGTTTTCTGCATGAGCCGGGGCATCGGCCATCTTCAACGCCAGCGGAGGATTCTCGGCAAAGATAAAGCGGGTCAGCACGTCGCCCCAGGCGGAAACGTCGGTATTATCCGTGGCGTAGACCTTCAGCAGGGCATCGCCCTGGTGGTCGAAGAACTGAATGCTCTGCCGCTCGCCGCGGGCGGTGGCTTCACTGATGTGAAACGCGCTCGCCCACTGGTTGAGGAACAGGCGCAGATCCAGCGCGCGCGGGTTCAGCACCAGCCCGGCGTGGCCGTTCAGGTGCTGGTTGGTAAATTTCCCGACCTGCTCGTGTACGGCGTATTCGTTGCGGCAGATACATTTGGTTTCGCCCACCGCCTCCAGCGCGCCCAGGATCTCGCGGATTTCACCGCGCAGTCGCCAGGCGTCGTGACCTACGCGGGCAAAGGTCAGCTCTGCTTCACTGATGTTCATTAACCCCGCGACGTCGCGCGCGTACTTACCCGGATTGGCTTCTTTTAGCTCAAGCCAGCGCGTGTAGTGATTCATTGTCTCTTCCTTCTGAATAGTTGCCCCGAAGGGAATTACCACTGATAGCTTACGAAAATCTTGCCGTTACGACCGTCCTGCGGAATGCCCTGAGGTGACCAGTACGCTTTGTCAAAGGCGTTGCCCAGCACCAGCGTGGTGGTCACGCCCTTGAGCTGCTCCTGGCCTTTATAGCTGACGTAGAAATCGTTGACCGCATAGCCCGGCTGCTTGCTGTAGCTGCTGCTGACGTGGGTTGAGCGATCGGCAAAGGTGCCGATCCAGCCGACGGAGAACCCGCTTTGCGCCACCGGGATATCCAGCTTGCTGGTGACGGTGTCCGGATTAATGCTGGAGATGTACTCGCCCGTATCGGTGTCTTTCCCGCGCGTGCGGTTATAGGCCAGATCGAGGCTGAAGAGATCGGCCGAATATTTTGCCATCATATCCCAACCCCAAATTTTGGCATTCGGGACGTTGTACGACATGGTGGTCGCGGCGGCAAAATCGACGGTGGTGGAGATATAGTCTTTGGCTTTGGTATCGAAATAGCTGGCTTTAAACTCCAGCGCATCGTTGGCAAGCATCAAATCGTCAAAGCGCAGGCCAAAACCAAACTCCTGCGTTTCGTTGGTTTCCGGGCGCAGGTTCGGGTTTGGCACCCAGTAGTTGGTATAGAAGCGGCCAATGGAGAAGTGTTTGGCGTCGTTATACATCTCGCCCATGGTCGGCGCGCGGAAGGCCTGCGCGTAAGAGCCAAACAGCATCAGCCAGTCGGTTGGGCTGACGGTTAACCCGGCGCGGGATGACCACTTATCGGCATCCACATCGTTGTAGCCGTCGCTGCTGCCGCGGTAGTTGTCATAGCGCGTGCCGCCCAGCAAGGTAACAGGCAGATCGCGCAGGGTGATCTCATCCTGTAGCCAGCCGGAGCTGAAGTCGATTTTCGCGTCCGGGAAGCCGGTGGTTGCCCCGCCCGGATGCTGCTCCTGACGATAGTATTCCCCGCCGTAGGTCAGAAGGTGTGCTGCAAAGGTGTCGCTGAACAGACGGGTGCGGTTTTCCACCTTGCCGCCTTTGGTCGTCTGCTTGCGAAACTCACCGCTGCCGTCGACGTTCTGGGCATTAATGCGCGCTTCGGACCAGTAGACCTTCGCGTCGGCGTCCAGCCAGTCGTACCCTTCCGGTGCAATGTGGTAGCCAACCTGCGCATCGCGCTGGATGGTGGAGCGGTCGGTCATCGGGTTACTGCTGTCCGCCCCGGTGGTTTGCGGATTTTTTGGCTCCTGGGCGGCGTTGTTGTAGTAGCGCAGGGAGCCGCTCAGGGTCTGGGCCGGGTCGATTTTCCAGCTGCCTTTCGCCAGCATGTTGTTGATGGATTCGTCGTTAGGCGCGGTAGCACCGTCGCTCTGGCGGATGTCACCGCGATCCCGGCTGGACCAGGAGACCAGACCGTCCAGCGTATCGGTGCGGCCGTAGGCGCTGGCCCCCATCCCGAGGCTATGATCGCCCGTCGCGCCCGTTCCAAACACGCGGTAGCCGCTGTTTTTACCCGGTTCGAGCAGATCGTTGGCATCGGCGGTGTCATAAGAGATCACGCCGCCCAGCGCGCCGCTGCCGTACAGCAGGGCCGACGGGCCGCGGACCACCTCGATACGTTTGATTAGCGCGGGATCGAGGAAGGTGCTGTTCAGGTGGCCGGTATCGGTTCCCTGGCGCACGCCGTCAACCAGCACCAGCACGCCGCGGCGGTCATAGCCGCGCAGGTTGACGTCCTGCCCGTTGGTGCGCCCAGTGCCGTCCAGCGTCAGACCGGGGACGTTACGCAGCAGATCGGCCGCCGAGCTGGCGGTTTGTTTCTCCGGCGTGCTGGCGTCAATCACGCTTACCATCATGGGCGCTTCAAAGGCGCTGCGGGCGTTGCCCGTGGCGGTGACGGTAATGTCGTCTGTGGCGGCGAACGCGATGCCCGGCAGGGCGCTAACAATCGCCAGCGCCAGAAGTGACGGACGTAAAGATGCGGAAGGCAGGTGTGGCATAGCAACTCTCCATAAGAAGTGAAAAGCGCTGGCTGCCTGGGTATCACCTGGGTGGCTGGCGTATTTTTAGGTGTTGTTTATTTTGTGAGGATCAGTTTTCCGGCATGGGTCTGGCGCAGAAGATAGCGCTGTCCGTCATGCTCGATAATGACCCGTCCCTCATCGCCGAGAAGGGTTTTGCTGTCAATGCGACGCTCGGTAAGGGCTGGTGCTGTGTCTGTTTTTGCTGGCGTTGCCGCGCTGTTATCCGTACGTGACATAATGTATATAAATAACAATCAATGTAACAATGATAATCATTATCAATAAACTGCAAATTGACGGCAAGCGTTTTTGTGAAAAAAGGGTGAGGGGATCAAATTTGGGGGTGAGGTGCGGTCTGATGCCCTCACTCCGACCCTCTCCCACTGGGAGAGGGAGAAGGGCAGGATTCTAAAAGCGTGTGTCCACGGCTGAAGCCAGCTTCTCCAGCAGCAGTTCGCTGTCTTCCCAGCTCAGGCACGGGTCGGTGATCGACTGGCCGTAAACCATCTGCTGTCCGGCAACGATTTTCTGCGTGCCTTCTTTGATAAAGCTCTCAGCCATAATCCCTGCAACGGCGGTCGAGCCGCTGCGGATCTGCTGGCAGATCTCATCGCAGACGTCCAGCTGGCGGCGATGCTGCTTCTGGCAGTTGCCGTGGCTGAAATCCACCACCAGATGTTCCGGCAGGTCGAACTCGGCCAGCGTTTCGCAGGCTGCCGCAATATCTTGGGCATGGTAATTGGGCTTCTTTCCGCCGCGCATAATGATATGCCCGTAAGGGTTACCGCTGGTCTGGTAGATGGTCATATGACCGCTCTTATCCGGCGACAGGAACATGTGGCTGGCACGGGCAGCGCGGATGGCATCAACCGCGATACGGGTGTTGCCATCGGTCCCGTTTTTGAAGCCGACCGGGCATGAGAGGGCGGAGGCCATCTCACGGTGGATCTGGCTTTCGGTGGTGCGCGCGCCAATCGCGCCCCAGCTGATCAGATCGGCGATAAACTGCCCGGTCACCATATCGAGAAACTCGGTCGCCGTCGGAACGCCCAGCTCGTTGACCTGTAAAAGCAGCTTCCGCGCCAGCTCGATACCGTGATTCACGCGATAGCTGCCGTTCAGGTCAGGATCCGAAATCAGCCCCTTCCAGCCGACTACGGTACGCGGTTTTTCAAAGTAGGTGCGCATCACGATCTCAAGGCGATGCTGGTACTTATCCCGCAGTCCCTGAAGTCGTTTTGCATAATCCATCGCGGCATCCAGATCGTGGATGGAGCAAGGCCCAATCACTACCAGAAGACGTTTGTCTTCACCGTTCAGGATTTTTTCAATGCGGCGGCGGGAGGCCGTCACATGTTCCGCGACGGCGGCGGAAACGGGATGCCGCTGTGCCAGTTCAGCCGGCGTGACCAGGCTGTCAATGCGCGCAGTGCGGAGTTCATCGGTTTTATTCATGGAATGTCTCAGAAAATTTTTGCTTCATCGGCAGACTACCGGGAAGTGATGGGCATCACCTTAAACCAATCCCTGCTGATTTCAAGTTCGGGGCGACACCGCCCCGTGGTTGCAGATGATAATACCTGAATCTGAGCTAATGTACTAGCATATTAGTACATGCGGCGATTAAGCCCCATGATGTCGAGAATTTTGGTGGCAATTTCTTCAACCGAATAGTTGGTGCTGTTCAGCCACGGGATCTGGTTTTTGCGGTACAGCGCTTCCACTTCCGAGACCTCCATCCGGCACTGGCGCATGGAGGCGTAGCGGCTGTTCTCGCGACGCTCCTCGCGGATGGCCGCAAGGCGTTCCGGGTTGATCGTCAGGCCGAACAGCTTGTGCTGCAGCGGCTTAAGGGCGGCGGGCAGCACCAGGTTATCCATGTCGTCGGCGATAAACGGGTAGTTTGCGGCGCGAATGCCAAACTGCATCGCCAGATAGAGGCTGGTCGGGGTTTTACCGCAGCGCGACACGCCAAGCAGGATCACCTGCGCCTGGTCGAGATTTCGCAGCGAAATACCGTCGTCGTGGGCGAGGGTGTAGTCGATAGCGGCGATACGCGCGTCGTACTTGGTCAGGTTGCCGGGGTTCAGCCCGTGGGTACGGTGGGCAATCGGGGTCGGGTCGAGCTTCAGCTCGCTTTGCAGCGGAGCCACCAGCGCCTGTACGATATCCTGGCAGAAGCCTTCACTTTGCAGAATGATGGAGCGAATCTCCGGGATCACGATAGAGTAGAACACCAGCGGGCGGACGCCGGTCTGCTGGTAGATGGCGTCAATCTGGTCCTTCACCGCTTTGGCGCGGCTCTCGTTTTCAACAAACGGCAGCGTGATGCTGTTAATCGAGACGGGAAACTGCGACATCACCGCGTGGCCCAGCACCTCGGCGGTGATCGCCGTACCATCAGAAATATAAAAAACGTGGCGATCGACAGCACTATCCATTTTACTCACCCTGAATATCAGACCTAATTGTCTGAAAGCATAAATTAAAAAAGTAAATTACACAGCAAAGAACTTATCCTAATTATGAATGAAACGCTGTTTTTGATTTTCCTGAAAAGTGGATTTCATTTTTCAAATAGCGACTTTATTTTTGGGGTTTCTGGCTGAATATAGAGGAATCATCGGGTTAATCGTTGATGGGAAAGTATCCGAAAAGTTGAAATTTTAAATTGCTTACACGATTCACCGTTTTTTTAGCGGAAATAAATATGCCAGTATAAATACGTAGTCAGGTGTTACTTACTCCGATCAAATATCACAAAAGGATTGTTTCGATGTCCAACAATGGCTCGTCACCGCTGGTGCTTTGGTATAACCAACTCGGCATGAATGATGTAGACAGAGTTGGGGGCAAAAATGCCTCCCTGGGTGAAATGATTACAAATCTGTCAGGTATGGGTGTCTCCGTACCGAACGGGTTTGCCACCACCGCCGATGCCTTTAACCTGTTTTTAGACCAGAGCGGTGTTAACCAGCGCATTTACGACCTGCTGGATAAAACGGATATTGATGACGTCACCGAGCTTGCCAAAGCCGGGGCGCAGATCCGCCAGTGGATCATCGACACACCTTTCCAGCCGGAACTGGAAAAAGCCATTCACGACGCGTACAACCAGCTCTCTGCTGACGACGCGCAGGCCTCCTTTGCCGTACGTTCCTCTGCGACCGCAGAAGATATGCCGGACGCCTCGTTTGCCGGACAGCAGGAAACCTTCCTGAACGTCCAGGGTTACGATGCGGTGCTGGTGGCGGTGAAGCACGTGTTTGCTTCCCTGTTCAACGACCGCGCCATCTCCTATCGCGTGCACCAGGGCTACGACCATCGCGGCGTGGCGCTCTCCGCTGGCGTGCAGCGCATGGTGCGCTCGGACGTGGGCTCATCCGGCGTGATGTTCTCCATTGATACCGAATCCGGCTTCGACCAGGTGGTGTTTATCACCTCCGCGTGGGGTCTGGGTGAGATGGTGGTGCAGGGTGCGGTAAACCCTGACGAATTCTATGTCCACAAGCCAACGCTGGCCGCTGGCCGTCCGGCGGTGGTGCGCCGCACCATGGGCTCGAAAAAAATCCGCATGATCTATGCCCCGACCCAGGAGCATGGCAAGCAGGTTAAAATTGAAGATGTACCGCAGGAGCAGCGCGACCGCTTCTCCCTGACCGACGCCGAAGTGCAGGAACTGGCGAAGCAGGCGGTGCAGATCGAAAAACACTACGGTCGTCCGATGGACATCGAATGGGCGAAAGACGGTAACACCGGCAAGCTGTTTATCGTGCAGGCGCGTCCGGAAACCGTCCGCTCGCGCGGTCAGGTGATGGAGCGTTATACGCTGCACGCGCAGGGTAAAATCGTGGCGGAAGGCCGCGCCATCGGTCACCGCATCGGTGCCGGTCCGGTCAAAGTGATCCACGACATCAGCGAGATGAACCGTATTGAGCCCGGCGACGTGCTGGTAACCGACATGACCGACCCGGACTGGGAACCGATCATGAAGAAAGCGGCGGCTATCGTCACCAACCGCGGCGGTCGTACCTGCCACGCGGCGATCATTGCCCGCGAGCTGGGTATTCCTGCGGTTGTCGGCTGCGGTGACGCCACCGAGCGCATGAAGGACGGGCAGAACGTGACCGTCTCCTGTGCCGAAGGCGATACCGGCTACGTCTACGCCGATATCCTCGACTTCAGCGTGAAGAGCTCAAGCGTGGATACCATGCCGGACCTGCCGCTGAAGATCATGATGAACGTCGGCAACCCGGACCGCGCGTTTGACTTCGCCTGCCTGCCGAACGAAGGCGTTGGCCTGGCGCGTCTGGAATTTATCATCAACCGTATGATCGGCGTTCACCCGCGTGCGCTGCTGGAGTTTGACGACCAGGATCCGAAGCTGCAGAACGAAATCCGCGAGATGATGAAAGGCTACGACTCGCCGAAAGAGTTCTACGTCGGCCGTCTGACAGAAGGGATCGCGACGCTGGGCGCTGCCTTCTATCCAAAACGCGTGATCGTGCGTCTGTCTGACTTTAAGTCTAACGAGTACGCCAACCTGGTCGGCGGCGAGCGCTACGAGCCGGAAGAAGAGAACCCGATGCTGGGCTTCCGCGGGGCCGGACGCTACGTGTCCGACAGCTTCCGCGACTGCTTCGCGCTGGAGTGTGAAGCGGTGAAACGTGTGCGCAACGACATGGGACTGACCAACGTCGAAATCATGATCCCGTTCGTGCGTACCGTGGATCAGGCGAAAGCCGTTGTGGACGAGCTGGCGCGTCAGGGTCTGAAGCGCGGCGAGAACGGGCTGAAGATCATCATGATGTGCGAAATCCCGTCCAACGCCCTGCTTGCCGAGCAGTTCCTCGAGCACTTCGACGGCTTCTCTATCGGGTCGAACGACATGACGCAGCTGACGCTGGGTCTGGACCGCGACTCCGGCGTGGTCTCCGAGCTGTTCGACGAGCGCAACGAGGCGGTGAAAGCGCTGCTCTCCATGTCCATCCGCGCGGCGAAGAAGCAGGGTAAATACGTCGGGATCTGCGGTCAGGGTCCATCCGACCATGAAGACTTTGCCGCATGGCTGATGGAAGAGGGGATCGATAGCCTGTCCCTGAACCCGGACACCGTGGTGCAAACCTGGCTGAGCCTGGCGGAACTGAACAAGTAACGCCACGCTGACCCGAAAAGGCGAGGATATTATTCCTCGCCTTTTTTATTTCATTTCTTATTTGCTCCCCATCACAAATAAAGTAAAAAACCAAATATCATAATTTGTCTGTCAATTTAGACAATTGTTAGCGCGCAAACCGTTGCTAATACTTGAGCCTTACTGCGCATTTCCCTTAAGAAGATGCGCAACTGGTTGAAATACGTTTTAACCTGATAAAAAGGCAAATAACAATGACACTCTCCTCTGTATTGCGTACCAAAGATAAAATAGGTTATGGCTTAGGCGATATGGCCAGCGCGCTGGTCTGGCAAACGGCAACCTTATTTCTCGCTTATTTTTATACAGACGTATTTGGGCTACCCGCCGCGATTATGGGCACCATGTTTTTAGTGGTGCGCGTGGTCGATGCGTTTGTCGATCCGTGCATTGGCGCCCTGGTTGACCGCACCCGGACGCGTCACGGACGTTTCCGTCCATGGCTGCTGTGGTTTGCTATCCCGTTTGGCGTGAGCTGCCTCATTACCTTCTATGTGCCGGACGTTGGGCCGACGGCAAAAATCATTTACGCCTGCATAACCTACGCCATCTTAAGCCTGATTTACTCCGCGATTAACGTGCCTTACTGTGCCATGCCCGGCGCGCTGACGCTGGATCCGCGCGAGCGCCACTCTCTGCAGTCGTGGCGCTTTGGCCTGTCGTTTATCGGCGGGCTGATCGTGACGGTTATTGCCCTGCCGCTGGTCTCACTGTTAGGCCAGGGCAACGTGCAGAAAGGCTATTTCTATGCCATGAGCCTGATGGGGCTGCTGGGAATCGTTCTGTTTTTCTGCTGTTTCCTGATGACCCGAGAGCGTTATTCTCCGCGCAATGATACCTCCGGCTCCATGCTCACCGATTTAAAACTGCTGGCCGGGAACAGCCAGTGGCGTATTGTGTTCCTGTTTAATATTTTGCTGTTAACGGCGGTGGTGACGCGCGGTTCCGCCACCATGTATTACGTGAACTATGTGCTGCTGCGTCCGGATCTGGTTTTTGCCTTTATTGTTTCCGGCATGGTGGCCTCCTTAAGCGGCGCATTATTATCTGAACGACTGCTGGGGAAATTTGACCGCGTGCGCGCCTACCAGTGGACGATTATCTCCTTCGTTATCTTCGGCGCGCTGATTTTCTTCCTGCCTCCTTCACAGGTGTGGCTAATCTTTGGCCTTAACATCGTCTTTAGCTTTATTCAAAACCTTACCACGCCGCTGCAGTGGACCATGTTCTCCGATGTGGTCGACTACGAAGAGCACCGCAGCGGCCGTCGTCTGGACGGGCTGGTTTTCTCCACCGCGCTGTTTGCCATCAAGTTTGGCCTGGCGCTGGGCGGGGCGGTCGTCGGCTGGGTGCTTGGCATGGTGGATTACGCCCCGGGCCAGGCAACCCAGGCGCCAGGCGTTCTCTCGACCATCAACGCGCTTTTCACCCTTATCCCGTGCGCGCTGTTCCTCTGCATGGTCGCGCTGCTTGCCATCTACAAGCTAAACAGCCGGCTGGTGGATTCCATCGCCCGGGAGCTGGCCAGCAAGCGTGAAGTCAGACCCGAAGCGGGGCAGCTCAGCCCGGCAACCCCTTCCGCACTACAGGAGTAAAACATGACGACTATCTATAAGGACGCGGGACGTCCCATGCACGAGCGCGTCGCTGACTTACTGGCGCGCATGACCCCGGAAGAGAAGTTCGCCCAGATGCACGCGTACTGGCTGATCCTCGATGAAAACGGTAACCACCGCGAGCGCAGCGATCTGAGTGACGAATTCGCCGGCGTGAGCGAGCAGGCTGCGCTCAGCGAACGGCTGAAGCTGGGCGTTGGGCAGATCACGCGGCCGCTGGGCACTCACATCGTTGACGCGAAAACCGGCGTGCGCGCGGCGAATCGCCTGCAGCGCATGATGATGGAAGAGACGCGTCTTGGCATTCCGGCGCTGTTCCATGAAGAGTGTCTGGTGGGGCTGCTGTGCAAAGACGCCACCCTGTTCCCGTCGTCATTGAACTACGGTTCGACCTGGGATCCGGAGCTGGTGCAGCGGGCGGCAGAGCAGATCGGCAAAGAGGCGCGCTCCGTCGGCTGCCAACAGGGCCTTGCGCCGGTGCTGGACGTGTCCCGAGACGTGCGCTGGGGGCGAACCGAAGAGACCTTCGGGGAAGATCCCTGGCTGGTGGGCGTGATGGCGACCGCCTACGTGAAGGGTTTACAGGGCGATAAGCGCGACCTGCTGGCAACCCTGAAACATTACGTGGGTCACTCGTTCAGTGAAGGAGCGCGCAACCATGCGCCGGTCCATCTGGGGTTCAGCGAGCTGAACGACACCTTCCTGCTGCCGTTTGAAATGGCGGTCAAGCTGGCAAACGCCGGTTCGGTTATGCCCGCGTACCACGATATTGATAACCAGCCGGGGCACAGCGACAGCTTCCTGCTGACCGCCGTCCTGCGCGAGCAGTGGGGATTCGACGGTATTATTGTGGCGGATTACGGCGGCGTCAGCCTGCTGCACCAGCACCACGGGATTTCCCACGACGCGGCCGAATCTGCCGCGCTGGCGTTCAACGCCGGGCTGGACGTTGAGCTGCCGAAAGATGACTGCGCGCGGCATCTGGCGGAAGCGGTAGAGCGCGGGCAGATCTCTATGGCGAAGGTCGATGAGATCGTGGCGCGTACGCTGACGGAAAAATTCCGCCTTGGCCTGTTTGAAAAGCCGTACGCGGATGAAAACGGTATCGACCTGCAAAACGATATGACCCGCCGGGCCGCGCGGGAGGTGGCGACGAAATCGCTCACGCTGCTGGAAAATAACGGCATTTTACCGCTAGGCGGCAAACCTCGGGTCGCGGTAGTGGGGCCGACGGCAGACGATCCGCTGGCGTTACTCAGCGGCTACAGCTTCCCGGTGCATTTGATCATCAGCGATATGGTGGAAGAGACCTCGCAGGTCACGACCCCGCGCGCGGCGCTGGAGCAGTATCTCGGTGCTTCGAACGTCCGCTATGCCAAAGGGTGCCACATCATCGAAAAACGGATGGCGGGCGCGCCGGTCTTCCCGGGCGACAGCGGCGGCAAACCGATGCAGCAGTCGCCGGTATCGCAAAGTACCGCTCTGATCCCCGAGGCCGTGAACGCCGCGCAGGAGAGTGACGTGGTGGTGGCCTGCGTGGGCGATCTCGCCGGGCTGTTCCAGAGCGGTACCGTGGGGGAAGGTTCCGATACCGATTCCCTGAACCTGCCGGGCGTGCAGCAACAGCTGCTGGAAGCGCTGGTCGCCACCGGTAAACCGGTGATTGTGGTGATGACCGGGGGGCGTCCATACAACCTGCAGGGTCTGGAAGACAAGGTCGCGGCGTTGATGATGGCCTGGGCGCCGGGACAGGAAGGGGGCTGGGCGATTGCGGACGTGTTAACCGGACGTGCGGAGCCGCAGGGGCGTCTGGTGGTGAGCGTGCCGAAAAGCGCCGGCGCGATGCCGTATTACTACAATCACAAGCTCAAAAGCGGCGGTACGCCGTTTGCGTTCCATTTCGGTTCGCGTTACCCGTTTGGCTTCGGCCTCGGCTGGACGCAGTTTAGCTGGGGTGCAGCCCGCGTCGCCGAAAGCAGCGTGCCGGTCGACGGAGAGGTGATACTCAGTGTCGATATCACCAATACCGGGGAGCGCAGCGGCAGCGAGGTGGTGCAGGTTTACGTCAGGGATAAAGTCGCCACCCAGGTGCGGCCGCTTCAGGAGCTGAAGGCCTTCCAGCGCGTCACGCTCTCACCGGGCGAAACCGCCACGCTCACCTTTACGCTGCCGGTTGAGATGTTCAACTTCACCCGTCGCGACGGAAAACGCATCGTTGAGCCGGGCGAGTTTGAGCTTCAGGTTGGCGCATCGTCGGCGGATATCCGCGAGGCGGTGACGGTCAATGCGACAGGAGAAACGCGGGTGCTGCCTGCTGAGTGGCGGATGCTCAGTACCTGTGAGGTCAGACGCGCGTAGTCAGGATAAAAAAAAGCCCATCGTGGGAGATGGGCAAAGACTACACACAGCAATTCGTTGTTTCACTCAGGGGATTTCCATGCTTATAAATCAAGGTGTTGATTTATAACCGTGTGCTAATAGTAGGCATTGTGTTATTTAGCGTCGATCGGATTCGTCTCAATAGTTAAAGAGACGTAAAGAATTCTTGAGGTTATTAGTAGACTTACTGCTGAAAAGGCGGGTCTGACCAGTGAGCAACGAATAAATACTTTAGCAGCGTTTAAGTATCATGCGGGAGAGTGTAGGCCGGGTGGGCGTTAACGCCACCCGGCAGCATACCTTAATGCGTGTTCTTCTCTTCCAGCTCTTCCAGTTCGCTCAAAATCACGTCCGGGTCAGTTCCCGGCGGCGGAATTTCATGCACCCAGGCAGAGAACAGACGCCAGGTGACGGCGAGCAGCACCGGGCCAATAAACAGGCCAATCATGCCAAAGGCAATCAATCCGCCAATGACCCCGGAGAGGATCAGGATCAGCGGCAGGTCTGCGCCCATGCGGATGAGGATCGGACGAATCACGTTATCCATGGTGCCGACCACGCAGCTCCAGACCAGCAGCACCGTTCCCCACGTGGTATCGCCCGTCCAGTAGAGCCAGATAATGCTGGGGACCAGCACCAGCAACGGTCCCAGTTGCGCAAGACAGGTCATCAGCATGACAACGGTGAACACGGTGGCGTACGGTACGCCGGAAATTGCCAGACCGATCCCGCCCAGCACCGCCTGCACCAGCGCGGTGACCACCACCCCCAGCGCAACCGCGCGCACGGCCTGTGCGGCCAGCAGTACCGCGGCGTCACCGCGTTTGCCCGCCAGGCGGGTGGCAAAGTGACGAACGCCTAAAGCCACCTGCTCGCCGCGCCAGTAGAGCAGGGCGCTGAAGAGCAGCATCAGGGTACAGTGCATCATAAAGCGGCCGATATGCGCCGCCTGACCGACAAACCAGGTGGTAGTGGTGCCAATATACGGGCGGACTTTTGCCATCAGCGCGCTGCCGCCCATCTCCAGCAGGCTATGCCAGCCGCTGTAGAGTTTTGAGCCCACAACCGGAATGCTGTTTAGCCAGGCGAGATCCGGCAGCGTCAGGTCACCGCTGCTAATGGCGCGAATAACCGGGCCACTGGAATCCACCAGACTATTCACCAGCAGGGCAATCGGAATAATAAACAGCAGGAACAGCAGGAGCGTCATGACCAGCACGGCGAGCCCGCGGCGGCCAAACAGCAGCTTCTGCAAGCGCAGCAGCAAAGGCCACGTGGCAACGACTACGGTCGCAGCCCACGCAAAGCCGAGAATAAAGGGTTGAACAATCCACAGACACGCAATAATCATGAGGGCCAGAAACAGCACCGACAGCAAAATTTGCGCAACATCCCTGGGCTGGCGAAGATTGACCATAAATGAAACTTTCCTTAAAAGAACGCCAGTACGACTGGCGGGAACGGAAAACCGCGTCTCTTTAATCATTAATGATCTCAGCGGTTTTTAACAGGCGAATTCTGCCTGTAATTCAGCAGAGATTATAAGAAAAAAATGTGATAAAACTTTTAAGATACACGCAAACGATTTCATACAACTCTAATTAGGGTCGACAGTCATGATCCCACAGATTTCTCAGGCACCTGGCGTCGTTCAGCTGGTGCTTAATTTTTTGCAAGCACTGGAGCAACAGGGTTTTACAGGTGATACCGCCACGAACTATGCCGACAGGCTGACGATGGCGACCGATAACAGTATCTACCAGCTTCTTCCCGATGCCGTGGTTTTCCCCCGTTCAACGGCCGACGTCGCGCTTATCGCCCGGCTCGCCACGCAGGAGCGGTTTGCCTCGCTGGTCTTTACGCCGCGCGGCGGCGGCACCGGGACCAACGGTCAGGCGCTGAACCAGGGCATCATTGTTGATATGTCGCGCTATATGAACCGCATCATTGAGATCAACCCGGAGGAGGGGTGGGTGCGGGTCGAAGCGGGCGTCATCAAAGATCAGCTTAATCAGTATCTCAAGCCTTACGGCTACTTTTTTGCCCCGGAGCTCTCCACCAGCAACCGCGCGACCCTTGGCGGGATGATTAACACGGATGCCTCCGGCCAGGGCTCGCTGGTCTACGGTAAAACCTCCGATCACGTGCTGGGCGTTCGTGCCGTTCTGCTGGGTGGCGATATTCTTGATACGCAGCCAATGCCGGTCGAACTGGCGGAAACGTTGGGTAACGATAATACCGCTATCGGGCGCATCTATCGCACCGTGCTGGAACGCTGTCGCGACAACCGCCAGCTTATTCTCGATAAATTCCCCAAGCTGAACCGCTTCCTGACCGGGTACGATCTGCGTCACGTCTTTAACGACGACCTGACCCAGTTTGATTTAACCCGCGTGCTGACCGGCTCCGAAGGGACGCTGGCATTTATTACCGAAGCGCGGCTGGATATCACCCGCTTGCCGAAAGTGCGTCGCCTGGTAAACGTCAAATACGACTCCTTCGACTCCGCGCTGCGCAATGCGCCGTTTATGGTGCAAGCGCAGGCGCTGTCGGTGGAGACCGTCGACTCTAAGGTGCTCAATCTTGCCCGGGAAGATATTGTCTGGCACTCCGTGAGTGACCTCATTACCGACGTGCCGGACAAAGAGATGCTCGGTCTCAACATCGTGGAATTTGCCGGCGATGATGCGGAGCTGATTGAGCGGCAGGTCACCACGCTCTGCCAGCGGCTGGATGAGCTGATTGCGCAGGGTGAAGGCGGCGTGATCGGCTGGCAGCTCTGTAACGATCTGGCCGGGATTGAGCGTATCTATGCGATGCGTAAAAAAGCCGTGGGCCTGCTCGGCAATGCGAAAGGGGCGGCGAAGCCCATTCCCTTTGCCGAAGATACCTGCGTGCCGCCCGAGCATCTGGCGGATTACATCGTGGAGTTTCGCGCCCTGCTGGACAGCCACGGCCTGAGCTATGGCATGTTCGGCCACGTCGACGCCGGAGTACTGCACGTGCGTCCGGCGCTGGACATGTGCGACCCGCAGCAGGAGATCCTGATGAAGCAGATCTCCGACGACGTGGTGGCCTTAACCGCCAAATATGGCGGTCTGCTGTGGGGGGAGCACGGGAAAGGGTTCCGCGCGGAATACAGCCCGGCATTCTTTGGCGAACAGCTCTACGCGGAGTTGCGTAAGGTGAAAGCGGCGTTCGACCCGCACAACCGCCTCAACCCGGGTAAAATCTGCCCGCCTGAAGGCGTAGACGCGCCAATGCTGCAGGTGGATGCCGTCAAGCGCGGCACCTACGACAGGCAGATCCCGATTGCGGTGCGCTCGTCCTGGCGCGGCGCGATGGAGTGCAACGGCAATGGCCTGTGCTTTAACTTTGATGTGAAAAGCCCGATGTGCCCGTCGATGAAAATCACCAGCAACCGTATCCACTCGCCGAAAGGGCGGGCGACGCTGGTGCGCGAGTGGCTGCGTCTGCTGGCCGACCGCGGGGTGGATCCGCTCAAGCTGGAGCAGGAGCTGCCGGAAAAACGGGCCAGCCTGCGCTCGCTGATTGAGCGCACCCGCAACAGCTGGCATGCCAACAAGGGCGAGTACGATTTCTCCCATGAGGTGAAAGAGGCGATGTCCGGCTGTCTGGCCTGTAAAGCCTGCTCTACCCAGTGCCCGATTAAAATCGACGTGCCGGAATTCCGCTCGCGTTTCCTGCAGCTTTACCACACCCGATACCTCCGCCCGGTGCGCGACCATCTGGTGGCGACGGTGGAAAGCTACGCGCCGCTGATGGCGCGGGCGCCAAAGACCTTCAACTTCTTTATCAACCAGCCGCTGGTGCGCAAGCTCTCCGAAAAACACATCGGCATGGTCGATCTCCCGCTGCTGTCGGTCCCGTCTCTGCAGCGCCAGCTTGTCGGCCACCGTTCGGCGAACATGACCCTCGAACAGCTGGAGGCGCTCGCTCCGGAGCAAAAAGCGAATGTGGTGCTGGTGGTGCAGGATCCGTTCACCAGCTACTACGATGCGCAGGTTGTGGCCGATTTCGTCCGTCTGGCGGAGAAGGTGGGTTACCAGCCGGTGGTTCTGCCGTTCTCTCCCAACGGCAAGGCGCAGCACATTAAAGGTTTCCTGACGCGATTTGCGAAGACCGCGCAGAAAACGTCTGACTTCTTAAACCGCGTGGCGCAACTCGGGATACCGATGGTCGGCGTCGATCCGGCGCTGGTGCTTTGCTATCGCGATGAATATAAGCAGACGCTGGGCGATAAGCGCGGCGATTTTAACGTCATGCTGGTGCACGAGTGGCTTCCGGTGGCGCTGGCAGATAAGGCCGTTCAGGACGTCAGCGGTGAACCGTGGTATCTGTTCGGCCACTGCACGGAAGTGACCGCGCTGCCGGGGGCCCCCGCGCAGTGGGCGTCCGTTTTTGCCCGCTTCGGTGCGAAGCTGGAGAGCGTCAACGTAGGCTGCTGCGGGATGGCCGGAACCTACGGACACGAAGTGAAAAACCACGCCAACTCGCTCGGCATCTATGAGCTGTCCTGGCATCAGGCGATGCAGCGTTTGCCGCGAAACCGCTGTCTGGCTACGGGCTACTCCTGCCGCAGCCAGGTAAAACGGGTAGAAGGTAACGGTGTGCGTCACCCATTGCAGGCTTTACTGGAGATAATTGGATGATCTGGAAACGTGCCGTCACGCTGCAGGCGCTGAACGCCATGGGCGAGGGGAATATGGTGGGGCTGCTGGATATCCAGTTCATCCGCATTGGCGACGATGAGATTGAGGCCACCATGCCGGTCGATAGTCGCACCCACCAGCCGTTTGGCTTATTGCACGGCGGGGCCTCCGTCGTGCTGGCCGAAACGCTGGGCTCGGTGGCGGGGTATCTCTGTACCGAAGGGGAGCAGAAGGTTGTCGGACTCGAGGTGAATGCTAACCACATTCGCTCCGTGCGCAGCGGGCGCGTGCGCGGTGTTTGCCGCGCGCTGCACGCCGGAAGCCGCCATCAGGTGTGGCAGATCGATATTCTCGATGAGCAGGATCGCCTGTGCTGCTCATCGCGGCTGACCACGGCGGTTGTGTAAAGTTTTCAGATGTTTTGCCTTTGGTCAAAAACTAGCCAGTCCGTTGTGATATACTGGTCAGGTTTTGTACATAAGCGAGGACATCATGGATACTGAAATAACCCCAACACAGCTGGCAATTGAATATTTACGTCGCGATAAAAGCAACCTGTCTCCGGCGCAGTACCTGAAAAAGCTGAAACAGCTTGAGCTGGAATTTACAGATTTGCTGGCGCTCTCTTCGAATGAACTGAAAGAAGAGATCTACTTTGCCTGGCGGTTGGGCGTTCACGTCCATTGAGTACATGAGAGTAAAAGGGTCGCGAGTGCGGCCTTTTTTGTGTCTGAAATTCAGTATCGGGCGGCGGTGACGCCACCCGATATTTTCCTCAGACATTGACGGCGTTGATCAGCCGCGACTTCATGGACTGATACGCAGACGCCGCAAAATCCTCCGCCCAGCGCTGGTCCTCAATCGCCTCAAGCTGCACCGCGCAGTACTTCGTTTCCGGCGTTTTGGAGATGGGGTCGAGGTTGTCCTGGGTCAGCTCGTTGCAGGCGCCAATCCACCATTGATAGGTCATATAGACCGCCCCGGCGTTGATACGCTCGCTAATGCTGGCGCGGGTAATCACTTTGCCGCGACGCGAACGCACCCAGACCAGCTGGCCCTCCGAGATGCCCAGCTTTTCCGCATCGGCTGGGTTCATTTGCACCCGGCCCGGCTCATCGGCCAGGCTTTGCAGCGCGGCGCAGTTCCCGGTCATCGAGCGGCAGGAGTAGTGTCCCACTTCACGCACCGTACACAGCACCAGCGGGAAATCCGCGTCCGGAGTTTCCGCCGGCGCGCGCCACGGGGCGGCAAAGAGCTGCCCTTTACCGGTTGGGGTGTCGAACTGATTATCTTTATACAGGTACGGCGTTCCCGGATGATCCAGCGTCGGGCACGGCCACTGCACGTGGCCCATCTCGCCCATTTTTTCATACGTCACGCCGTAGAAGAGCGGGCACAGCTCGCGCATCTCATCCCAGATCTGCTGGTTATCGTCATAATGCATCGGGTAGCCCATCTCGGTGGCGAGCAGGCTGATGATTTCCCAGTCGCGCTTCACGTTGCCGCTGGCCTCAATGGCTTTGCCAAAACGCTGGAACCCGCGATCGGCACAGGTAAAGACGCCGCCGTGTTCACCCCAGGAGGTGGCAGGAAGCAGGACGTCCGCCACTTCTGCCGTTTTGGTCATAAAGATGTCCTGAACCACCACAAAGTCGAGCGCCTCAAAACCGCTGCGAACGAGACCGAGATCGGCTTCGGTCTGAAGCGGATCTTCCCCCATGATGTAGTAGGCCTTGACCTTGCCTTCCAGCGCCAGATGGGGCACCTCGGTAATGCGCGTTCCGACCCGATCGTCCATTTTATTGACGTCAATTTCCCAGGCATCGGCAAATTTCTGCCTGACCGCCGGATCGGTCACATCCTGATAGCCCGGGAACATATTCGGCAGAACGCCCATATCGCAGGCGCCCTGAACGTTGTTTTGTCCGCGCACCGGCCCGACGCCGACGGCAGGGCGGCCGAGGTTGCCGGTCAGCAGCGCCAGGCTGGAAAGCCCTTTGACCACATCCACGGCCTGACCAAACTGGGTCACGCCCATCCCCCACATCACGGTGGCGGAAGGGGCCGCCGCGAAGGTGCGCATCGCCTGGCGAACGTCGCGGGCGGGAATGCCGGTAAGATGCTCAACCGTCTCTGGCGCATAGTCTTTCACCGTCTGGCGATAGGCCTCAAGCCCCTCGGTAAAGCGCGCCACGTAGCTTTTGTCGTAGAGCTCCTCTTCCAGCAGCACGTAGCCAAAGGCGTTTACCAGCGCCATGTTGCTGCCGTTTTTCAGCTGCAGATGCTGGTCGGCGATGCGCGCCGTTTCAATGCGCCGCGGATCGCAGACGATAATTTTTGCGCCGTTTTCACGCGCTTTCAGCACGCGCCGGGCGACGATGGGGTGGGAGTCCGCGCAGTTATAGCCAAACACCAGCAGGCATTTTGAGTTTTCAATATCGTTGATTGAGTTGCTCATCGCACCGTTGCCGAGCGTCTCCTGTAAACCGGCCACGGAAGGGCCGTGACAGACGCGCGCGCAGCAGTCCACGTTGTTGGTGTTCAGCACCGCGCGGGCAAATTTTTGCATCACATAGTTTGTTTCATTGCCGGTTCCGCGAGAGGATCCGGTGGTCATGATCGACCGCGGCCCGTGCTGCGCCTTAATGCTGCTGAGTTTATGCGCGGTGTAGCGGATAGCCTCTTGCCAGGTAACGGGAGTGAATGCCTCGCCTTTATGGTAGCGGATCATCGGCTGGGTCAGACGCGGGGTGAGCAGACGGGTATCGTTGAGGAAGTCCCAGCCGTAAAAGCCTTTCAGACACAGGGTACCCTGGTTTGTGACGCCTTCTGCCGCTTCGGCACGGATGATACGGTTATTTTCAACGACAAGGTTTAATTTACAGCCTGCACCGCAGTAGGGGCAGACGCTGGCGATCTTTTTCATCAATAACAGACCTGTTAAGAAATGAAGCAAAGTTGACTGGAAAACCCAGTCCCGTAAGCAGAAGTAAGCAGGAACCGTGCCAGGTTGGCTTTGCTGGTTTAACAGGGTGTTAAGCGGGGAAGGCGCGTGTCATCGTCAGAACATTCGTCAGTTTTGACGATGACACGAAAGCAGGATGAGTGGCCGTGAAATTACAGGTCGTCCATGGTGTAGCCCACGACAATTTCCAGCGTCTTGCGAATCACATCCGCCTGAACCACGTCGTGAGTGGCTTCCAGCGTCTGAATGAGCCAGAGGATAATCGCTTTATTGGACAGATGACCTTCGGAGGCCAGAACACAGCGTACTGCAGTAGAAAAAACAGCGGACTCTTCAGCAAAACGATCGCCTGCGTGACGGAAGTATTCCGACAGCGCACTGTCTAAAAACGCAGAATGATATTCGGGTTGAAGCTGAATATTTTGTCTCATTTGTTCTCACCGTAGCTGTTAATTGCAGTCAATGTATTTTCTTTGGATCGGACGGTTTTCCACTTCCAAACAACGGCACAATATTGTCCCGGTTATCGTTGAGAGGTCCCTCTCTTTTCGTTCGTCCTTGCGCGGTTCTGCGACGTATAAAGGCGATGCTGTTTGAGCCGATCTCGGCAATCACCACCGCAAGTGTCTCCCGCCGCCGGGGATCCTTTTCATGTTCTTTCATGATCCGCAGACGCTGAAGCAATCCTTCGGTTGTAACCGGTCCCCGCTCTTTCAAAAGAGAGAGAACGGCTTCACCGATAAGCGTGTCGATCAGTTTGTCTGCGTTACTGCTCTTCATATCCTTACCGTTCGAAGAGCAGACCAAGCAGCTTGTGGTAATGCTCTTCCTCTTCCGGGCCATCGGCCTTTTCGAGGCGGCTGAGCAATTTTGTACAAAGCGATTTGCGATTCAGATTTCGCCCGTCGCTGAGAATTTCAACAACCACCTGGCCCAGCGTCTCCTGCTGGGTAGGAAGCACGGCTTTTTCGAAGTACTGTGCGATTGCTGCTGCGGAATCTGCGACGTAACCTTTCTGCTGCATGTTTCGCTCCTGTAAAATTTTGTAATCAGTAACGTTACATTTAAGGTATACATAATTTCCAAATCTGTACATTAAAAATGTACAGATTTTTAATATTTCTTCGATATATTTTATAAAGTTCTTTATATTCAGTTAGTTGTGGTTATGTGGTAGAGAGATAATATTACAGGATATATTGTACAAAATGGTCGAGGGCTGTTAAGTTGTACAGCCAGGAAAAACGTTTCTTAAATTGCCGTAAACGGTTGAGATGTAAATTATTTGTCAGGCAATTAATGTGCTATAAATGAACCTTATCCACCTCTTTTGTGGCCAAACCCCTAACCCCAGGAATCGCATGCTCACCACCATCATTTACCGCAGTCATATCTGCGAGGACGTTCCAGTGAAAGCGCTGGAAGTCATGGTTGCTGCTGCAAATAGTAAAAACCAGCAATCCAATATCACGGGGATCCTGCTGTTTAATGGCACACATTTTTTTCAGCTGCTTGAAGGGCCAGTGGAACACGTTTCTGCCATCTATGAGCAGATTTGCAACGACCCTCGCCACCACAACGTAGTGGAGCTGATGCGCGATCACGGACCTGTCCGTCGTTTTGGCAACGTGGGCATGGAGCTTTTTGATTTACGCCACTTCGACAGGGACGAGGTGCTGCAAGAGGTGCTCAACAGGGGGACGACGCGCTATCAGCTGACGTACAACGACCGCCCGCTGCAGTTTTTCCGCACCTTTGTCGAGGCCACGGAAAAAGCGAACTATTTTGAACTGCCTCCTGCGGATTCCTGGGAATTCGTGCGCGAAGAGACGCGCTTGTCCGCACAGCCCGAGGTGGTCGCGAAAGGGGCGGATTGCAGCTTCGCGTTCCAGCCGATAGTCGATCCGTTTATGCAGCAGGTCGTCTCCTGGGAGGCGCTTCTCCGCACGCCTGACGGCGGCGCGCCGGGAGTTTACTTCGCCAGTCTGCCGCGTGACGACGTGTATGCCTCGGATTTACAAAGCAAGCAGGTTGCGCTCTCCATGGCCAGCGCGCTGGGGCTCCAGGACCAGACGTTATCCCTCAACCTGCTGCCGATGACGCTGGTCAATATTCCCAACGCCGTTGATTTCCTGCTCACCGCGATTGAAGCAAATGGGTTTGTACCCGAGCAAATTGTGGTGGAGTTCACCGAGAGCGAAGCCATTTCCCGATTCGATGAATTCACGGATTCGGTCAGGCAGTTAAAAAGCGCGGGCATCAGCGTGACGATCGATCACTTTGGTGCCGGATTTGCCGGGTTGCAGCTGCTGGCTCAGTTTCAGCCGGACAGAATTAAGATTAATCGCGATCTGGTCGCAAACGTGCACAAAAGTGGTCCCCGACAGGCCATTATCCAGGCGATTATCAAATGCTGTGCCTCGCTTGAGATCCAGTTCTGCGCGGTGGGGGTAGAGAAGGCTGAAGAGTGGATGTGGCTGGAGTCAGCGGGAATATCCCAGTTCCAGGGGCATCTTTTTGCCAGCCCGCGACACGGCGGTATTCCCGCGATTGCTTGGCCGGAGAAAAAGTTCGAATTCTGATAAAGCTGTACACAATCCGGCAGAGTTAACTGTACGAACGGCAAATTTTATACAACAATGTATTAACAGGTGTATGGAAAAGAACCCCGTTCACCGGTTCAAAATGCGGTCTTAGTTATACAAATAGTGTGTACAATCTGATAAGGTTGGTGCAGTTAGGTATGGAAGTTCTGAGCGTGAGGGAGTTAATGGCCTATTACAGTATCGGCGAAGTGGCCGAACGATGCGGTATCAACCCCGTTACGCTGCGTGCCTGGCAGCGCCGTTATGGATTGTTGAAGCCGCAGCGCAGCGAAGGGGGCCATCGTCAGTTTGACGATGAAGATATCCTGCGTATCGAAGAGATCAAACGCCTGATGAAAAGCGGCGTCTCGGTCGGAAAAGTCAAAGCCTTGCTGGAAAACAAAGAAGTTTTGACGCAGGGCAACTGGGTTTCATTCCAGGAAGAGATGATGACCGTTCTGCGTTACGCCAGCCCGGCAAAGCTGCGTGCCAAAATTGGCGAGTTCCGCCGCGATCACGCGATAGACGCGCTGATTGACAATATTATCTCTCCCGTCCGTCAGCGCATGAACCAGGACCAAAATACCGTGCGTCACATGGCAAGCCTGTTAGACGGAGTTCTGATTGAATTCGCGATTGCAAGCCTGGCGGAGTCCCGCAAGAAAGCCGGTAAAGACGCACTGTTGATTGGCTGGGAATGCGATGACCGCACCCACCTGTGGCTGGAAGCCGCGCGCCTGGCGCAGAAGGGCTGGCACATTGACGTCCTGGCGGAACCCATCGATTCGCCGCGTCCTGAACTGTTCCCCGGGCAAAAAATCTTCGTCTGGACGGGGAAATCCCCAACGCCTCGCCAGCAGGAACAGCTCGACCACTGGCGTGAACAGGGATTTGCTGTCGCATTTCATCATTGAGTTTTAAGAGGCCTTAAGGGCCTTTTTTGTTTTTGTCATTTTCTGTGCAAAATCTATCTCAAAAATAGGCATTTCCGATGCATATTTTACTTTTCTTCTCTTCGTTATGAATGCCGCGACGAAATGCATTATTAATCAATGCATTGAACAAATACATCCATCCTGACTGCATCCTCTCACAGGGTCTATGCTTAATAAAACCAGGCAAAAAGGGCGCTTTAGCCGAATGCCCCTGCTGACAGAGGGTTGAAGTGATAATCGTTATCACTAACATGGTGTTATGCCCTGATGGCTTATCAGATGAGGTGGACCTATGGAACTGCATTCAGAAACCTTTAATCCTGCCGATTTCGCCTGGCGCGGCTTAACGCTCACGCCAGCGGCGGCAGCACATATTCACGAGCTGGTGGCGAAAAAGCCCGAGATCCTCGGCGTGCGCCTGGGTGTCAAACAGACCGGCTGCGCAGGTTTCGGCTACGTGCTCGACACCGTCACCGAACCCGAGAAAGATGACCTGGTGTTCGAGACTGACGGCGCGAAGCTGTACGTCGCGCTGCAGGCCATGCCGTTTATTGACGGCACCGAAGTGGACTACGTCCGCGAAGGCTTAAACCAGTTATTCAAATTTCATAACCCGAAAGCCCAGAACGAATGCGGCTGTGGCGAAAGCTTTGGGGTATAGGCGGTACTATGTCTCGTAATACTGAAGCAACGAGTGATGTAAATACCTGGAGCGGTGGGCACCTCAACTATAAAGAGGGGTTCTTCACCCAGCTCCAGACAGATGAGCTGGCGAAAGGCATTAACGAAGATGTCGTGCGGGCGATCTCGGCGAAACGCAACGAGCCCGAGTGGATGCTGGAGTTCCGCCTGAGCGCCTTCCGTGCCTGGCTGGAGATGGAAGAGCCGCACTGGCTAAAAGCGCACTACGACAAGCTGAACTATCAGGATTACAGCTACTATTCTGCGCCCTCCTGCGGCAGCTGTGACGATACCTGCGCCTCGCAGCCCGGCGCGGTGCAGCAAACTGGCGCTGAAAACAGCTTCCTCAGCAAAGAGGTGGAAGAGGCCTTTAACCAGCTTGGCGTGCCCGTTCGCGAAGGGAAAGAGGTGGCGGTGGACGCCATTTTCGACTCCGTCTCGGTGGCCACCACCTACCGCGAGAAGCTGGCAGAGCAGGGGATCATTTTCTGCTCCTTCGGCGAAGCGATTCACGATCATCCGGAACTGGTGAAAAAGTACATCGGGACCGTAGTGCCTTCAAACGATAACTTCTTTGCGGCGCTCAACGCGGCGGTAGCCTCTGACGGCACCTTTATCTATGTACCGAAAGGCGTGCGCTGTCCGATGGAGCTTTCCACCTATTTCCGCATCAATGCCGAAAAAACCGGCCAGTTCGAACGCACGATTCTGGTCGCGGATGAAGGCAGCTACGTCAGCTATATCGAAGGGTGCTCCGCCCCGGTTCGCGACAGCTACCAGCTGCACGCGGCGGTGGTGGAGGTCATTATTCATAAAGACGCCGAGGTGAAATACTCCACGGTGCAAAACTGGTTCCCGGGCGACGGCAATACCGGCGGTATCCTGAACTTCGTCACCAAGCGCGCGCTGTGCGAAGGCGAAAACAGCAAGATGTCGTGGACCCAGTCTGAAACCGGCTCGGCCATCACCTGGAAATACCCGAGCTGCATTCTGCGCGGGGATAACTCCATCGGTGAGTTTTACTCCGTGGCGCTCACCAGCGGCCATCAGCAGGCGGACACCGGCACCAAGATGATCCACATAGGTAAAAACACCAGGTCGACCATTATCTCGAAAGGCATTTCCGCCGGGCACAGTCAGAACAGCTATCGCGGGCTGGTGAAAATCATGCCGACGGCCACCAATGCGCGAAACTTTACCCAGTGTGATTCGATGCTGATCGGCGCAGACTGCGGGGCGCACACCTTCCCGTACGTTGAGTGCCGTAACAATACGGCCCAGCTTGAGCACGAGGCGACGACGTCACGCATTGGGGAAGATCAGCTCTTCTACTGCCTGCAGCGGGGGATCAGCGAAGAAGACGCCATCTCGATGATCGTTAACGGCTTCTGTAAGGACGTGTTCTCTGAACTGCCGCTGGAATTTGCCGTTGAAGCCCAGAAACTCCTCGCCATTAGTCTTGAACACAGCGTCGGTTAAAGGAAAGCACATGTTAAGCATTAAAGATTTACAGGTTAGCGTAGAAGACAAAGCCATCCTGCGTGGCCTCAATTTTGACGTCAAGCCGGGGGAAGTCCACGCTATCATGGGGCCGAACGGTTCCGGGAAAAGTACGCTTTCCGCGACGCTGGCGGGGCGCGAAGATTA
Source organism: Enterobacter sp. 940_PEND (assembly GCF_001059415.1). Classification (NCBI taxonomy): domain Bacteria; kingdom Pseudomonadati; phylum Pseudomonadota; class Gammaproteobacteria; order Enterobacterales; family Enterobacteriaceae; genus Enterobacter; species Enterobacter sp. 940_PEND. The sequence continues at coordinate 78,728 of NZ_JUMS01000163.1, read as the reverse complement.
TGAGGTGACCCACGGCTCGGTCGAGTTCAACGGCAAAGATCTGCTGGAAATGTCACCGGAAGATCGCGCGGGAGAGGGCATCTTTATGGCCTTCCAGTACCCGGTTGAAATTCCGGGCGTCAGCAACCAGTTCTTCCTGCAAACCGCGCTCAACGCGGTGCGAAAATACCGGGGGCTGGAGGCGCTCGACCGCTTCGACTTCCAGGATTTAATGGAAGAGAAAATCAAGCTGCTGAAAATGCCGGAAGATTTGCTCACCCGCTCGGTGAACGTCGGTTTTTCCGGCGGCGAGAAAAAGCGTAACGACATTCTGCAGATGGCGGTGCTGGAGCCCGAGCTGTGCATTCTGGACGAGACCGACTCCGGTCTGGATATCGACGCCCTGAAGATTGTCGCTGACGGAGTTAACTCCCTGCGCGACGGCAAGCGTTCATTCATTATCGTCACCCACTACCAGCGCATTCTGGACTACATCAAGCCGGATTACGTCCATGTGCTTTACCAGGGGCGTATTGTGAAATCCGGAGATTTCACGCTGGTTAAACAACTGGAGGAGCAGGGTTATGGCTGGCTTACCGAACAGCAGTAATGCGCTCCAGCAGTGGCACCTGCTGTTTGAAGCCCAGGGCGGCACGCGCTCCGAGCAGGCGCAGCAGCATCTTCAGCAGATGCTGCGTCTCGGCCTGCCGACGCGTAAGCATGAGAACTGGAAATATACCCCGCTTGATGGCCTGCTGAACGCCGAGTTCGTGACCCGTCTGGCGGATCTCACCCCGGCACAGCGTGACGCGCTGGCCGTAAACGTGGATGCCGTGCGCCTGGTGTTTGTCGACGGTGAGTTCCGTCCGGAGCTGAGCGACGCCCTTCAGGGGAGCGGATTTGAGATTGTGATAAACGACGATCGTCAGTCCCTCAGCGCCCCGGTTCAGCCTGAGGTTTTCCTCCACCTGACCGAGAGCCTGGCCCGCAGCGTGACGCATATCGGCGTGAAGCGTAACCAGCGTCCGGCAAAGCCGCTGCTGCTGATGCACATCACCCAGGGGCTGGACGGCGACGAAATCAACACCGCGCACTATCGCCATCATCTTGAGCTGGCGGAGGGGGCTGAGGCCACGGTGATTGAACATTACGTCAGCCTCAACGAGACGCGCCATTTTACCGGCTCGCGTTTGACGATGAATGTTGCGGCCAATGCCCAGCTTCACCACGTCAAGCTGGCGTTCGAGAACCCGCAGAGCCACCACTTTGCCCATAACGACATTTTACTTGGGCAAGATGCCGCAGCCTACAGCCATAGCTTCCTGCTCGGCGGGTCGGTGCTGCGCCACAACACCAGCACGCAGCTTAACGGTGAAAACACCACGCTGCGCATCAACAGCCTGGCGATGCCGGTTAAATCAGAGGTGTGCGACACGCGCACCTGGCTGGAGCACAACAAGGGCTACTGCAACAGCCGCCAGCTGCATAAAACCATCGTCAGTGACAGAGGTCGCGCGGTGTTTAACGGCCTGATTAACGTGGCGCAGCACGCCATTAAAACCGACGGGCAGATGACCAACAACAATCTGCTGTTAGGGCGCCTGGCGGAGGTGGACACCAAACCGCAGCTGGAGATCTACGCCGACGACGTGAAGTGCAGCCACGGTGCAACGGTCGGGCGCATCGACGACGAGCAGATGTTCTACCTGCGTTCCCGCGGTATCGACCAGCAGGCGGCGCAGAAAATGATTATCTATGCGTTTGCCGCCGAACTGACGGAAGCGCTGAACGATGGTCAGTTGAAACAGCAGGTGCTGGCGCGTATCGGTCAGCGTCTGCCTGGAGGCGAAGCATGAGTTTTCCCGTCGAGAAAGTACGGGCAGATTTTCCGGTTCTGACCCGTGAAGTGAACGGTCTTCCTCTGGCCTATCTGGACAGCGCGGCCAGCGCGCAGAAGCCGAACCCGGTCGTGGATGCGGAAGCCGAGTTTTATCGCCACGGCTACGCCGCCGTGCATCGCGGTATTCATACCCTGAGCGCCGAGGCGACCCAGCGTATGGAAAACGTGCGCACGCAAATTGCCGCCTTCCTCAATGCAAAATCGCCCGAGGAGCTGGTCTTCGTGCGCGGAACCACCGAAGGAATCAACCTTGTCGCCAACAGCTGGGGCAACGCGCAGGTCCACGCGGGGGATAACATCATCATCACCCAGATGGAGCACCACGCCAATATCGTGCCGTGGCAGATGCTCTGCGAGCGCGTTGGCGCGCAATTGCGGGTCATTCCGCTGAACGTTGACGGGACGCTGCAGCTCGAGCAGCTCGACGCATTGCTGGATGACCGCACGCGGCTGGTGGCGGTCACCCAGGTCTCTAACGTGCTCGGGACTGAAAACCCGGTGGCAGAGATTGTCGAAAAAGCCCATCAGGCCGGCGCGAAGGTGCTGATTGACGGCGCCCAGGCGGTAATGCACCACGCGGTTGACGTTCAGGCGCTGGACTGCGATTTCTACGTCTTCTCAGGCCACAAGCTCTATGGGCCGACCGGGATCGGCGTGCTCTACGTGAAGGAAGACATTCTGCAGGCGATGCCGCCGTGGGAAGGGGGCGGCTCGATGATCGCCACCGTCAGCCTGACCGAAGGCACGACCTACGCGCGCGCGCCGTGGCGTTTTGAGGCGGGTACGCCCAACACCGGCGGGATTATCGGGCTGGGGGCGGCGGTTTCCTACGTCTCCGCAATCGGCCTTGATAGCATTCAGGAGTACGAACAGCTGCTGATGCACTATGCGCTTGCCGAGCTTGCCAGCGTGCCGGATCTGACCCTCTACGGGCCTGCCGACCGGCAAGGGGTGATCGCGTTCAATCTCGGGAAACATCACGCCTATGATGTGGGCAGTTTCCTCGATAACTACGGCGTGGCGGTCCGTACCGGGCACCACTGCGCCATGCCGCTGATGGCGTTTTACCAGGTGCCGGCAATGTGCCGCGCGTCGCTGGTGATGTACAACACAACGGAAGAGGTCGACAGGCTGGTGGCGGGGCTTAAGCGTATTCACCAGCTGCTGGGCTAACGGAGAGGCAAAAGATGGCAGAACTGCCGGACAGAGACAAATTGCTGCGCAACTTTGGGCGTTGCGCAAACTGGGAAGAGAAGTACCTTTATATCATCGAGCTGGGGCAGCGTCTGCCGCCGCTCGGTGAAGAGGCGCATAACCCGGAAAACAGTATTCAGGGCTGTCAGAGCCAGGTGTGGATTGTGATGGAACAGTCTGACGACGGCACGATAGCACTGCACGGCGACAGCGATGCGGCCATTGTAAAAGGGCTTATTGCGGTCGTCTTTATTCTTTACCACCGGATGTCGGCGCAGGATATTGTCGCGTTTGATGTCCGCCCGTGGTTTGAAAAAATGGCCCTGACCCAACACCTCACCCCGTCTCGTTCCCAGGGACTGGAAGCGATGATTCGCGCGATCCGCGCCAAAGCTGCAATCCTTAGCTAGACTTACAGAACAGCATTCATTCTGTTTCGCGAGGTGGTTCCCGCCTCGCTGGTTTTTCAGCTTTCTGGCGTCCTGCCAGTGAATAAGGAATCTCAGCATGAAGCGCGCGTCTCTAATAACTCTATTACTCCTCAGTTCGCTCGGCGCACTTAATTCGGCCCGCGCGATGGACTATCCGTTGCCGCCCGCAGGCAGTCGCCTGATTGGGCAAAATCAAACCTACACGATACAGGAAGGGGATAATAAGCTGCAGACCATCGCCCGTCGGTTTAATACCGCGGCGCAGGTGATCCTGGAAACAAACAATACCATTGCGCCGGTAAACCCTGCGCCGGGAACCGTCATTACCATTCCGTCGCAGATGCTGCTGCCGGACACGCCGCGCGAGGGGATTGTGGTGAACCTCGCAGAGCTGCGGCTCTACTACTTCCCGCCGGGAGAAAATATCGTTCAGGTCTTCCCGCTCGGCATCGGACAGCTGGGGCTGGAAACGCCGGTGACGACCACGCGGGTGAGCCAGAAGATCCCGAATCCCACCTGGACACCCACGCCGGGCATCAGAGCACGCTCTCTGGAGCAGGGCATTAAATTGCCTCCGGTGGTACCTGCCGGGCCAAACAACCCGCTGGGGCGCTTTGCACTGCGTTTAGGCGTGGGCAACGGGGAATATCTCATCCACGGCACCAGCGCGCCGGACAGCGTCGGCCTGCGGGTCAGCTCCGGCTGTATGCGGATGAACGCCCCGGACATTAAGGCCCTGTTCGAACAGGTGCGGGTGGGCACGCGGGTGCAGATTATCAATGAACCCGTGAAGTTCTCCGTTGAGCCGGATGGTAAACGCTATATTGAGGTCCACCGTCCGCTGGCGCAGGTAGAAGGGGAAAATCCGCAGGTCTCGCCCATTACCCATTCTGCCGAGTTTGCGACTTTTGTTTCTCAGGCGGGAAGCGATAAGGCGCTGATTGATAAAGCCCTGTCACGTCGCGCCGGGATCCCGGTTATCGTGTCGGCCGGTAGCGGCCCTTCAGCCAGCAATAGCGTGTTGTCGGTGCAGAACAGCCGGGTATCTGCTGCGGTAGCGGAAGATGAAGGAGAGAAGGTGACGCAGTAGCCGTTTGACGCAGGCAAAAAAAATGGCGCACAATGTGCGCCATTTTATTAACAGGTACTATTACTTACGGTATTTAGTAGCCTGGTTGTCCAGACGCTGGTTAGCGCGAGCTGCGTCGTCTTTAGCAGCCTGAACGTCGGAACGGATTGCGTTCACGTCGTTGCTCAGCTGGTCAACTTTAGCGTTCAGAGTCTGAACGTCAGAAGACAGCTGATCGATTTTAGCGTTGCTGGAGCAACCAGCCAGCAGAGTAGAACCCAGGATTACCGCGCCCAGTACCAGTTTAGTACGATTCATTATTAATACCCTCTAGATTGAGTTAATCTCCATGTAGCGTTACAAGTATTACACAAAGTTTTTTGGGTTGAGAATATTTTTTTGATGGGAATACACCTATTTTTGATCGTTCGCTCAAAGAAGCATCGAATCAGCCCTTTTCGGGCAAAAATCTAAGGAAAAAAAGGCATTTATCATCGGATTCATCTTAGATAATTCGCAATTAAATAGAAAAACCCGATTTGCATTTTGAATGCGTTTGGCTAATGCCAGGAATAAAAAAAGCGCCCGGAGGGCGCTTTTTATCCAAATTAATTCGTTCGGGAATTATTACAGCACGTGAACAGATGCGGTATTGGTAGTGCCGCTTGGTACCAGTGCGCCAGAAACCATGACCACAACGTCACCTTTCTGTGCCAGACCACGATCCACCAGCTCCAGAGCCACTTCTTTACCCAGACGGTAGAAATCATCCGTAGAGGCGATCTCTTTCACCAGGTGTGGGATCACGCCTTTGCTCAGCACCAGCTGACGAGCCGTGGTTTCGTTGGTGGTCAGCGCCAGGATAGTCGCATCCGGGAAGTATTTACGCACCGCGCGAGCAGATTTACCGCCCTGAGTGGCAACCACAATCAGTGGGGCTTCCAGTTTCTCAGCGGTTTCTACCGCACCGCGGCATACCGCTTCGGTGATGCGCAGCTTGCGGCTGTCGTTGTTGTAGTCCAGACGGCTTTTCATTACGCGGTCGGTACGTTCGCAGATGGTAGCCATGATGGTCACCGCTTCCAGCGGGTATTTACCCTTCGCGGATTCGCCGGACAGCATAACCGCATCAGTACCGTCGAGGATGGCGTTTGCCACGTCGCCTGCTTCAGCGCGGGTTGGGCGCGGGTTTTTGATCATGGAGTCCAGCATCTGCGTTGCGGTGATAACCACTTTACGCGCGCGTACACATTTCTCGATCATCATCTTCTGCGCGAAGATCACTTCTTCAACCGGGATTTCAACGCCCAGGTCGCCACGAGCAACCATAATGCCGTCAGACGCTTCGAGGATTTCGTCGAAGTTGTTCAGGCCTTCCTGGTTTTCAATTTTGGAGATGATCTGGATCTTCTCGCCGCCGTGCGCTTTCAGGTGCTCGCGGATTTCAACCACGTCTGAGCGCTTACGGATGAAGGAGGCCGCAACAAAGTCAACGCCTTGTTCGCAACCGAAGATCAGGTCCTGTTTGTCTTTTTCAGCCAGTGCTGGCAGTGCGATAGAAACGCCCGGCAGGTTAACGCCTTTGTTTTCGCCCAGGTCGCCGTTGTTCAGCACCTTACAGATAACCTTGTTGCCTTCGATAGCGGTGACTTCCATACCGATCAGACCATCGTCTACCAGCACGGTGTTACCGACGGACAGGTCGTTGGTGAAGCCTTCATAGGTCACTGCAACGATTTCGCTGTTGCCGACAACGGATTTGTCGGTGGTGAAGGTGAAGGTCTGGCCCGCTTTCAGAGAGACGTCGTTACCGCCTTCCAGTTTGATGGTACGGATTTCTGGACCTTTGGTGTCCAGCAGGATGGCAGCTTTTTTACCGGTCTTGCTCATCACGTTGCGCAAGTTCTGGATACGCTGACCGTGTTCTGCGTAATCACCGTGGGAGAAGTTCAGACGCATCACGTTCATGCCGGCGTCCAGCATTTTGGTCAGCATCTCTTCAGATTCGGTTTTCGGGCCGATAGTACAAACAATTTTCGTCTTTTTCATGACAGTCTTAGTCTTTAAGTTGGGAAGGATATGGAAATCTCGCTCCGGGGGCGCACCGCCGCGGAGTCAAACCTGTGTTGCAAAAGAGTATATGGCACGCACTAAGGATAGGAGACATCAAATGAGCGTGCAGAAGAAAGTGTGCCTGAGTGACAGCCCAACGAAGGAGGGGAGAAGTTGTACGTTGTTTTTTGTATTCCAAGCGCTGAAACCATTCACCAGGGATTAGGCGCGCATTATACGCTGATTTTAAGATAAAAGGAAAATGGAAACGGTGTTTCAGAAATAATCTGTGCAGTTTCACATAATATTGTTATCAAGGCGTTAAGCCATGATGACAACTTATGACGGCAGGTGGTTGACCTGCCGCGTTTTGCTTATTTTTGCAGCGCCTGACTGAGATCGGCAATCAGGTCTTTCGGATCTTCAATCCCGACTGACAGACGGATAAGCTGCGGCACAATGCCGTTTGCCAGGCGTTGCTCCAGCGGAATCGAGGCGTGCGTCATGCTGTAAGGCTGGCTCACCAGACTTTCCACACCGCCGAGGCTTTCCGCGAGGGTGAACAGCTTCAGGTTGCGAATCACCTCGGTGACTCGTTGCGCATCGCCTTTTACCACGACGGAAATCATCCCACCGGGCAGGGCCATCTGCGTGCGGGCAAGCTGATATTGCGGATGCGATTCCAGGCCGGGATAGAACACTTTTTCGACCAGAGGGTGCTGATCCAGCCATTGCGCAATCGCCAGCGCGTTGGTGCTGTGCTTTTCTACCCTCAACGCAAGCGTGCGAATACCGCGCAGCGTCAGGAAGCTGCTGAACGGATCCAGTACGCCGCCTACCGCGTTTTGCAGATAACTCAGCTTATCCGCCAGTTCACTGTTATCCCCGACAATCGCCAGCCCGGCCACCACGTCAGAGTGGCCGTTCAGGTATTTGGTGGCGGAGTGCACCACGATATCGAAACCCGACTCCAGCGGACGGTGGATCACCGGCGACGCGAAGGTGTTATCCGCCACGCTGATGACGTTATGACGGCGGGCGATCGCCGCAATGGCCGCCAGATCCGCCAGCTTCAGCAGCGGATTGGTTGGCGTTTCGACCCACACCATGCGGGTATCCGGGCGGATGGCGTCCTCAAGACCGGCTAAGTCGTCCGGTTTAACCCAGCTGACCTGCAGGCCGGTGCTGCGCTTGCGCACGTTTTCAATCAGGCGGTACGTCCCGCCGTAAACGTCATCAATGGCGACGATATGGCTGTCTTTGTCCAGCAGTTCGAGCACCGTGGAGATGGCCGCCAGACCGGAGGCGAAGGCGTAGCCGCGCGTGCCGCCTTCCAGTTCGGCGATGGCGGTTTCCAGCGCATGGCGTGTAGGGTTGCCGCTGCGGGAATATTCATAGCCGGTATGCTCGCCGGGTGACGGTTGCGCAAACGTCGAGGTGGCGTAAATCGGCGGCATGACGGCGCCGTGCTGGTCGTTGAACTCGCCGCTGTGTACGCTCAGGGTAGCCAAGTTTTTCATCATCGATTCCTTTATTGCTGAAGACGGTTGCGCCAGGCGGTCAGAACGTCGCTGCGCGTAATCAGACCGAGAAAACGGTCGTTGTCATTAATCACGGCCACCAGACCGCGGTCGAAGATGGCGTTCAGGGCGCTTTCCGGGGCGTGTTTATCAAGAAACTCCACCTGGCGCGTCATGGCTGCCGTCACCGGAAGCGCGAAGCGATCGCCGTCGCCGCCGATATGCCGCAGAAGATCCCACTCGTCGATAATGCCCACCACCTTGCCGTTCTCCAGCACCGGCAGCTGGGAGATGTCATACAGGCGCATGCGTGCCAGTACGGTGGAAAGCGTGTCGTCCGGGGCGGCGGTAACGGTGGCGCCTTCATCGTGGCGCAGGGCGATGTAGTCAGAGAGATCGCCGGCCTGAGGGCGCGTGATGAGCCCCTGCTGTCGCATCCAGTCGTCGTTGAACATCTTCGAGAGATACTTATTGCCGCTGTCGCAGGCGAAGGTCACCACGCGTTTCGGTGTGGTCTGCGCCTGGCAATATTTCAGCGCGGCCGCCAGCAGCGTGCCGCTGGAAGAGCCCGCCAGAATGCCTTCCGTTTTCAGCAGGTCGCGCGCGGTGGTGAAGGCCTCTCGGTCGGTGATGCGCCAGGCGCGATTCACCCCTTCAATGTGGGCCAGCGGCGGAATAAAGTCTTCGCCAATACCCTCAACCAGCCAGGAGCCCGCGTCGTGATAGCGTCCGGTTTCCACCTGGTCGGCCAGAACCGATCCGGCCGGGTCTGCCAGGACGAACTCCGTGTGCGGAGAGTGCTCGGCGAACCACGCCTGCAGGCCGCCCAGCGTACCGCCTGAGCCGACGCCCACCACGATGGCGTCGATCTTGCCGTCAAGCTGCTCGTACAGTTCCGGTGCCGTGGTGGTGCGGTGCGCCAGCGGGTTGGCCTCGTTATTGAACTGGTCGATGTAAAACGCGCCGGGCAGCTCGTTGGCCAGGCGCTGGGCGTAATCCTGGTAATAGGCGGGATGGCCCTTGTTGACGTCGGAGCGGGTCAGCACCACCTGGGCACCCAGCGCGCGCAGGTGGAAAATCTTCTCGCGGCTCATTTTGTCCGGCACCACCAGGATCAGCGAGTAGCCTTTCTGGGCGGCGATCAGCGCCAGGCCGAGACCGGTATTCCCCGCCGTCGCCTCAATAATCGTGCCGCCCGGCTGCAGCTGGCCGGTACGCTCCGCTTCGTTAATCATCGACAGCGCAACGCGATCCTTAATAGAGCCGCCCGGATTCTGGTTTTCCAGCTTCAGGAACAGCGAGCAGGGGCCGGTATCAAGCTTGTGCAACTGGATAAGCGGGGTACGGCCAATCAGTTCAGTGACGGAGTGGTAAATCGTCATGATGTTTTCCTTTCTGGATGTCATGACGGGATGATAGAGCGGCGAAAATTTCGCAATAAAGAACCATTCACTGCCTTTTAGAACAGAACGGAATATAAATGCCATTTTTGGATGTCAGGACAGCAAGACGTATAGTTGTCTGGATGTGGGGATGGCTATATCGGCATGAAGTGCTGAAAAAATGACCGTTTTTAGCGGGTGTCTGCCAGCAGATATGCATCCAGCAGATAATCATTGCTGAAATTGGTCTAAATGCTTCCCACCCTGTAAATACGCTGTTTATTTCCCAAAGTTATAACACATTCTTTTTTGTTCATTTGAAAGCTGATAACGCCTGTTTACTATCGTTTGGACATCCATACTGCTAAACAGCCATGCGCGAAACGGATAAAGAATAAGAATGATCGTACTCAGGAATATTTCGAAGGTTTTTGACAACGGAAAGGTCGCGCTGACTGCCGTTGATAACGTCAATTTGACGATAGAGCAGGGACAGATTTACGGAATTATCGGCTACAGCGGAGCCGGGAAAAGCACGCTGATTCGTCTGCTGAACGGCCTGGAAAAACCCAGCGCCGGAAGCGTCACCATTAACGGACAGGATATCTCTGCGGCAAAGGGTGAAGCGCTGCGCCAGACGCGCCTGAAAATCAGCATGGTGTTCCAGCACTTCAACCTGCTGTGGTCGCGCACGGTGAGCGAGAATATCGCTTTCTCGATGCAAATCGCCGGTGTGCCAAAAGCCAGCATCAAGGCGCGCGTCGCCGAGCTGGTGGATCTGGTCGGCCTGAAGGGGCGCGAGAATGCGTACCCGTCCCAGCTGAGCGGCGGGCAAAAGCAGCGCGTGGGTATTGCGCGCGCTTTGGCGAACAGCCCTGACGTGCTGCTCTGCGATGAAGCCACGTCCGCGCTCGACCCGCAGACCACCGATCAGATCCTCGATCTGCTGCTGGATATTAACCGCCGCTTCAGGCTGACCATCGTGCTGATCACCCACGAGATGCACGTAGTGCGCAAAATCTGCGACCGCGTGGCGGTGATGGAGAACGGTAAAGTGGTGGAAGAGGGCGACGTGCTGAGCGTCTTTACCCATCCGCAGCAGCCGATTACGCAGCAGTTTGTCCGCCAGGTGAGCCAGTACGCCGAAGAGGAAACTTTCAATACCGAACTGGCAAAGGATCTGGAAGGCACGGTCATCAGGCTGACCTTTACCGGGCACAGCACCCATAAGCCGATTGTGGGTGAACTGACCCTGCGCTACGGCCTGCCGTTTAACATCCTGCACGGGAAAATGACGCAAACCGCCCACGGTGTGTTTGGTCAGCTCTGGGTACATGTCGTGGCATCCGATGAACAACTGAACAATATCCTCGCCGACCTGCAGCACAGCGATATTGAAGGCGAGGTGATTAAACATGGCTGAGAATCTCTTTCCGCATCTCAAATGGGATCAGCTCTGGGCGGCTACGCTTGAGACGCTGTACATGACCGCGCTGTCCGGCGTGGCGACCTTTGTGCTGGGCATCGTGCTGGGGCTGGCGCTGTTTTTAACCGCACGCGGCGGGCTGTTCCACAACCGCACGGTTTACAGCGTGATTTCGATTGTGGTGAACGTGTTCCGCTCTATTCCGTTCATCATTTTGATTGTCCTGCTGATCCCGTTCACCAAGACCGTCGTCGGCACCATTCTTGGCGCCAACGCGGCGCTGCCGGCGCTGATTGTGGGCGCGGCACCGTTCTACGCACGCCTGGTGGAGATCGCCCTGCGTGAAGTGGATAAAGGCGTCATCGAAGCAACGCGCTCGATGGGCGCACGACTGAGCACGTTAGTGTTTCGGGTTTTACTGCCGGAATCATCACCCGCACTGGTATCGGGTATTACGGTGACGCTCATTGCGCTGGTGAGCTACAGCGCAATGGCGGGGGTGATTGGCGCCGGCGGTTTGGGAAATCTGGCTTATCTGGAAGGATTCCAGCGCAACCATGGTGACGTCACGCTGGTGGCAACGGTGACCATTCTGATCATCGTTTTCATTATCCAGTTCTGCGGCGATGTCATTACTTCACTGTTAGATAAACGCTAATAAATACACACAGGAACCACATCATGAAAAAAACACTGACACTGATCGCCGCCGCAACCCTGAGCGCCCTGAGCTTCGCCTCCTGGGCCGACACCCTGACCGTGGGCGCATCCAACACGCCGCACGCCGAAATTCTGGAGCAGGCAAAGCCAATTCTGGCGAAGCAGGGTATCGACCTGGAGATCAAACCGTTCCAGGACTACATTCTGCCGAACACCGCGCTGGCGGGTCATGACATCGACGCGAACTATTTCCAGCACATTCCTTACCTGAACAGCGTGCTGAAGGATCATGCGGGCGATAAAGACTACGATTTCGTCAGTGCGGGCGCGATCCACATTGAGCCAATCGGCATCTACTCCAAAAAATACAAGTCGCTGAAAGACCTGCCTGAAGGTGGCAAGATCATCATGCGTGACGCGGTTTCTGAAGAGGGGCGTATTCTCTCCATCTTCGAGAAAGAGGGCGTGATCAAGCTGAAGCCGGGCATCGATAAAGTGACCGCGCGCATCAGCGACATCGTTGAGAACCCTAAAAAGCTGAAGTTCACGCCGAACGTGGAAGCCTCTCTGCTGCCGCAGATGTACAACAACAACGAAGGTGATGCGGTGGTGATTAACGCCAACTACGCGATTGACGCCGGTCTGGATCCGGTTCACGACCCGATTGCGGTAGAGAGCGGTGAAAATAACCCGTACGCCAACATCATTACCGTGCATCGCGGCGACGAGAAGAAGAAAGATATCGTTGCGCTGGTGAACGTGCTGCACTCGAAAGAGATTCAGGACTGGATCCGCACCAAGTACAAAGGCGCGGTCATCCCAGTAAACAACTAATTTACTGATTTTACAGATGAAGCCCGGCGAGTCTCTCGCCGGGCTTCTTTTTTGTATCCGGCAGGAGAATCATTTAAGCTCAACGTTTAAAAGGCAATGGAGTGATGACGATGGGTAACGTGACCAAAGATGAAGCGCTGTACCAGGAGATGTGCCGGGTGGTCGGAAAGGTGGTGCTTGAGATGCGTGATTTAGGGCAGGAGCCAAAGCATATTGTCATTGCCGGAGTCCTGCGTACCGCGCTGGCGAACCAGCGCGTTAAGCGCAGTCAACTGACAACCGAAGCGATGGAAACGGTGGTTAAAGCGCTGGCCGGGTAATGCGCCAGCGTTTCGCAAGCTGCTCGAGCGAGCAGCAGAGCAGGTAGTAGACCACGCCCGTAAAGATAAAAATGGCCGCCGGATAGATTTGCACCCGGTTGTTGACCTGTCCCGCCACCGTGGTCAGCTCCGGTACGTTCACGATAAACGCCAGCGACGTATCCTTCAGCAGGCTGATAAAAATTCCCACCAGCGACGGCAGAATATTCCTCAGCGCCTGCGGCAGCAGCACGCGCAGGAGTGTTTGCTGCGTGCTGAATCCCTGTGACAGTGCGGCCTCATATTGACCGGACGGTAGCGCGTTAAGCCCGGCCAGCACCGAGTGCATCACCGTTGCCGCGGTAAACCAGGCCAGGGCCAGCGTGACGGTCAACGCTCCCGGCAGATCGCCCCCGGTCATAAGCGGCAGAAGATACCACATCCAGAAAATTACGAAGATGAGCGGGATACCGCGAATCAGCTCTGACCATAAAAAGAGGACCTTTCGCACGAGCCCGGTAAAGCGCCAGGCCAGACATGCGAGCACTATCCCTCCGGGCAGAGCGATAACGGCGGCCCCGGCAGCCATCATTAACGACAGCAATACTCCCCCCGGTTCACCCGTTGCCGCGCGTCCCCACAGCAGATAGTCGAGGTTATCGGTGATGACGTTAAGTCCGGCAATCATGTTTTTCACTCCGAGTGGCGGCGGCGCCTGGGCGTTTACGTTTCGCGTCAGGCCCGATGCGAACCAGCACCATCCCCATGACCAGGCCGGTCAGCAGATAGAGCGCGGTACCGAGGGTAAACGCCTCCAGCGCGTGCGCGTTATAGCTCTCGATCTGCCTGACCTGATAGGTCAGCTCGGCGAAGCCAATCCCGCTGGCGAGCGAGGAGAGCTTCATCAGATTAAGATACTGCCCCACAACGGGCTGCCAGGCGTTGGCCAGCCCCTGCGGCAGAAGGATGTAACGAAACAGACGCCACGCGGAGAATCCCTGCGCGAGCGCCGCCTCCCGCTGTCCGGCAGGCACGGAACGTAAGCCCGATTCCACCTCTTCGATTAAAAACGCCGAGGTAAAGACGCCCAACCCCCAGGCAGAACATAAAAATTCGGGCGTAAACCACCAGACGTTACCAGGTAGAATTGACCAGCTGTGATCCGCGTTCACCGCGTCGCGGAACGCCTGCGGTAATCCGTTCCAGGCGGCAAAATACCAGAACAGCAGCTGCACCAGCAGCGGCGTATTGCGAAACAGCGACACCCAGCTGCTGACAACCGCGTTCCCGGGGCGACCGCCCGACAAGCGCAGGAGCATAAAGAGCAGTGCGAGCAGGCTGGCCAGCAGCATCCCGGCAAGCGTGACCCACAGGGTGGTGAGGAATCCGGAGAGTATCCACTGCAGAGGCTGTCCGGTCAGAACCCCCTGCCAGTCGAGCGCGGGCATTACAGATGCTCCTGATGCAGCGGGTTGAGCACCTTTTGCAGGAACCGCTGCGCGCGCGGATGCGACGGCTGGCTGAAAAACTGTGCCGGCGGCGCCGTTTCCAGAATTTGCCCGCCGTCGATAAAGACAATCCGGTCGGCAATTTCCCGGGCAAACTGCATCTCGTGGGTTACCACGATCATCGTGATCCCGCTGTGGGCGAGGGCTTTCATCACGTACAGCACTTCACCAATCATCTCCGGATCCAGCGCGGAGGTGGGTTCATCGAACAGAATGATTTGCGGTGAGGAGGCCAGGGCGCGGGCAATCGCGACGCGCTGCTGCTGTCCACCGGAAAGTTCTGCCGGGAAATGGTGGGCTTTTTCCAGCATCCCGACCTTCTCCAGCAGGGCCAGCGCGCGCTCCTGGGCAGGCTGCGGCTTCCAGCCGTGAACCTGCTCCAGTGCCAGGGTGATGTTCTGGCTGGCGGTGAGGTGGGCGTAAAGATTGAACTGCTGGAACACAAACCCCACGCGGCTGCGCAGCTGGCGCAGCCCGGTACCGGAGAGCTTTGCGGTAGGCTTGTTGTCGACCAGAATCTCTCCGCCGCTCAGGGTTTCAAGCTGGTTGATGAGACGGATCAGGGTGGATTTACCGGAACCTGAAGGGCCGAGGATGGCGACCACTTCACCGGGCGTGATGGTGAGGTTAATGTCGTTTAAAACCTGATGGTCACCGTAGCGTTTGTCCACGTGACGAAACTCGACGCTGGCCTGTTCCAGATGTGAAAAATCCGCGGCACCGGCCGCGGAGTGTGAAAATAAACCTGAGAGCATAATTATCTGGCTTCTATTTTAAAGGCGCGAGGCTGTGGGGAAGGCGTGTTTGGGCCAAACCAGACATCGTAGATTTTTGCTGCCTGACCGTTCTTCTCGAGGTTAACCAGCTCGTCGTTAACGGCCTTCAGCAGCGCCGTTTCGCCTTTTTTCACCCCAACGCCAATCTCTTCTTTGCTGAGCAGGTCGGGCAGGATTTTAAAGTTCGCTTTATCCGGCGCCTGCGCCAGCAGACCGGCCAGAATGGTGCTGTCCTGGGTGATGGCCTGTACGTTACCGTTGCGCAGCGCCGTCAGCGCCAGCGGAATATCGTCATAAGAGAGCACGCGTGACTGCGGGAAACGCTGGTGAAGCGCCTGCTCGCCCGTCGTTCCTTTGACCGCGCCAATACGCGCCCGGCTGTAGTCATCAAGCTTGTCCGGTGATTTCGCCGGCACGAGGAACTGCTGGCCGGTGACAAAGTAAGGCGTCGAGAAATCAATCACCTGCGCGCGTTCCGGGGTGATAGTGATATCCGCCACGATCAGGTCGGCTTTTCCGGACTGCAGCAGCGGAATACGGTTAGCCGGATTGGTGGCAACCAGTTCAAGCTTCACGCCGAGCGATTTTGCCAGCGCTTTGGCGAAGTCCACGTCATATCCGACGATCTCGTGCGTTTTGGCATCAATAGAGCCAAACGGCGGGTTGGCGTCAAACGTGGCCACTTTCACCACCCCTGCGGCCTTAATATCCGCCAGCTGATCGGCCTGTGCCTGCGCTGAAAGCAGGCTGCCCGCCGCCAGTAATCCCAGAACCAGTGTTCGTTTGGTAAACCCTTTCATGTTTGCTGCCATAGTCATTCGCCATCCCGTTGTTTTTGTTTTACCCCGCTACGCTCCCATAAGCGAAAGCTATCGCCAAATAAGAAATCGTTCTTTGCTATGAGCAAAAAAGCATTAGTGAACAAGGTGTTAATGAAGAGTGAAAAGAACGGGAGGCTATTTGCAAATCCTGCACATCGACAGTGGATTTTGGTATTTCCCCCGCGCGGCATTTGAGTGCTTAACTGAGATCAGACACGGCGAGAGAGGGTAAGACGATGAAAAAATGGATCAGCACGTTACGGCGGTTTTTTGCGACCCGACCAGTGAATGCGGAGAACAGCGCGCAACGTGTTCTTGAGTCAATCCTGCCTGTCGCCAGCCTGTATGGCGTCGACGTCGCCAACATTGACCCGGAGTGGTTCCATGATAAAACGTCACGCTGAACTGCGCCGCACGCGCGAAACGTACTGGAACGAGGTGTGCGTGACGTGTAACGAGTGAAATAAAAAAGCACCGGCTTCCCGGTGCTTTTTTATTAGATCTTGCAGGCGTCGCCGCAGTCGTCGTCGGCGACAATCGCCTGTGCTTTTTTGTCTGCATCGTCCAGACGTTCCGCATTACGCTCTTCGGCTTCATCCAGACCGTTAAAGACTAAGTTATCGAGATCAATTTCCATGTGGCACCTGCTCTGTTCAGTTTTTGATACTGGCACAGTATAGGGCAAAAAAAGCCAGCAATGTACCTCGCAGCACATAAGGATAATCCCTGCCATACTCAGTGCTTTATCGCTGAGGAGAGCACATGATTACACTCTGTAAAACCTGCGGAACCGCCTACGATGCCCGCCCGGACAGATGCCCAATTTGCGAGGATGAACGCCAGTACGTGCCCGCCACGGGCCAGGCATGGGCCGATCTCGACACCGTCACCGCCACGCATAGCAATAAATGGCAGCAGCTGGAGCCGCGGCTGTTTGGGATCAAAACGGTGCCCGCGTTTGCGATAAACCAGCGGGCGCTGTTCCTGCAAACGCCCCACGGCAATATCCTCTGGGACTGCATCGCCAACCTCGACCCCGCAACCAAAGCGCTCGTTACCGCCCTCGGCGGCATCAGCGCGATTGCTATTTCACATCCGCACTATTACACCACCATGCAGGAGTGGGCTGCGGCGTTTGATGCGCCGGTGTATCTGCACGCCAGCGACAAAGAGTGGGTCATGCGCGACAGCCCGGCCATTCATTTCTGGGAGGGGGATGCGCTGGATATTTTCCCGTCGGTCACCCTGCTGCGTCTGGGCGGGCATTTTGCCGGTGGAACGGTGCTGCACTGGCAGGAGGGGGGTGGGGTATTGCTGGTGGGCGATATTCTGCAGGTCACGCCGGGTAAAGACGCCGTCTCGTTTATGTGGAGCTATCCGAATTATCTTCCGCTGCCGGCCCGCACCGTGGCGTCGGTGGTGAGTCATCTCGAAGGCAAAACCTTTGAACGTCTTTACGGCGCGTTTGAAGGGCAGAACATCCAGGCCAGTGCGGACGAGATTGTGCAGCGGTCGGGCAAGAAATATATTGCTTGTCTGAAGTAAACCACGATGGGTAAACTTTACGAGTGTGATCTCGATCATGCCTAAACTAAAACAGATAAAAGAGACATTGCTATGCAACATATCATTGAAGGTTTTCTCAGCTTTCAAAAAGAGATTTTCCCGCAACGTAAAGAACTCTTCCGCAGTTTAGCGTCCAGCCAGAATCCCAAAGCGCTGTTCATCTCATGCTCCGACAGCCGTCTGGTCCCGGAACTGGTCACCCAGCAAGAGCCAGGACAACTCTTTGTCATTCGTAATGCTGGCAACATCGTACCGCCTTTCGGGCCGGAGCCTGGAGGCGTGTCCGCCACTATCGAATACGCCGTGGTGGCGCTGGGCGTCACGGATATCGTAATTTGCGGTCACTCCAACTGTGGCGCGATGAAGGCGATTGCCGATAACGCGAACCTGGAGCCGATGCCTGCTGTGTCACACTGGCTGCGCTATTCAGACGCGGCGAAAGCCGTGGTTGAGAAGAAAACCTGGGATAAGCCGATCGATAAAGTCAATGCGATGGTGCAGGAGAACGTGTTTGCGCAGCTGAGCAACATTAAGACCCACCCGTCCGTCGCGGTGGGCCTGCGTAATAACTCCATCCGACTGCACGGCTGGGTGTACGACATTGAAAGCGGCAAAATCCTCGCCCTGGATAAAGCGACGAAAACCTTCGTTTCGCTGTCAGAAAATCCGGAAGTCTTCTTCGAGTAATCCTCGACAGCAGGGCATGGAAGCCCTGTCAGTTCTCGATATACGGTAATCTGCGCCGCGATCGAGACGCGGGTTTTTCCGCCGCCTTCGCCATTGCTTCCGCAATCTCTGCACACTCCGCCAGCCCCTGAACGAAGGGACGATCGTGCATCAGCCACGGTATCGCGCCGAAGGCAATGCGCCCGCGAACGGCGTCAGGCGCATTTAAGGTGTAATCCTCACCGACGTCCGGTATCTCTTCGCCCGTGGCTTCCAGCTGTTTGCGCAGCGTCGGAAAGGGCAGATCCTTCGTTTTGAGCGGCTTCTGCCCGCGCGCATCAATAAACACGTCGAAACGGTAAACGGTCTCTTGTGTAGTGATTACCGTTCGATCGCTGCCAATATCCAGCGCGTAATCGTCGCCGAGCGTCGCCACGCAGATGATGCCGGCTTCGCGAAGCGCGAGCAGCCTGCGGATAGACTGCGGAGGGATGGCCGCATAGTTGTCGATGAATACGCGGGCGAGGCCTTGCTTAAAGCGCTTTCTGTCCCGTTCGTTGAGGTGGGGAACAATCTCCTGAACCACCTCATGCAGCCGAAGCACGGTATAGCGCCAGGCTACGGTGCGCCGCTCGCGTTTGTTCCGCTCAACCTCGTTGAGATTTTCTTCCGCCCAGGTAAAGGGGCCGTGCCGTTTACGATCCTCAAACCAGGCCTCACGAATGCTGTCCGCATTCTGCTTATGCAGCGATATTTTCTCGCACCACGTCGGGTCAGCCAGCTGAAGCTCTTTGACCATCAGGGTAAATATACGGTCGAGCAGGCCATCCGATCCTTGGGCAATCTCGCTTTCAGCCGCGCCTTCGGTCAATACCGACAGCGGTTCGTAAGGAATAGGGCAGTAAAAATCGGCTTCCGGCAGAATACCCGTTCGGGACATCAGGACAATCTTCAACGCGTCGCTGCCTTTATCCAGCACGAATTTATCATCACGAAATTCACCGTGCTGCATCACCACCGCCATGGCCGCGTCGAGACCGCTTAACGATGTCCCCATGATACCGACGCGGCAGGGAGGGATACTGGCGTCCATCAGACCGGACCAGGGGCTTGGGAAGAACGTGCGCGTGGATTCGTCCTCGTCTGGCCAGACGTGGCCGGTGGCGATAACCGCAAGGTCGAATTGTTCAGGCAAGACGCTGCCGTTGACGGAAAGCGTAACGCCGGTTGTCGCGGGAATGATGTCTGTGACCTTCGCAGATTCATGGACATCAACGTTGAATCCCAGCCTTTTTGCCTCTGTTACGATGGAAAGAAAGCTGTCGCGGAAATATTGACCCAGCAGAAGCCGGGGCAGGAACTGCCTGTCATGCAGGCGGGTTTTATCAACCTTAAAGCGCGCAAGATGGGCGTCACTCTGTTCCTTGAGCCAGTCGAGATAGGTGATAAAAATGGGCGGGATTTCAATGCTCGCAATGTTCGCCAGCATCAGCCGGGAATTATCGTCGTCGTTATAGGGCATACCCACGCCAGCGTCTTCGGATTGTTCGAAAACGGAAACGGAGAGCGGCGTGCTGTTCTTGAGGAGGTGATAAAAGGTGTAAATCCCTGTGGGGCCGGAGCCGATAATCGCGATCTTCTTCATCAACACGTTTCCTGTGTTTTTTCCATAAGAAAAGCGTAGCAGGAGAATAATGATGAAAATAAGGGATTAGGAAAATTCAGGATATCAGAAGAGGATTTGCACCATTTCAGGAATGAAATGGTGCGTCCGAGTGGACTCGAACCACCGACCCCCACCATGTCAAGGTGGTGCTCTAACCAACTGAGCTACGGACGCAGAATGGTGCGTTCAATTGGACTCGAACCAACGACCCCCACCATGTCAAGGTGGTGCTCTAACCAACTGAGCTATGAACGCAACGTGTTGTCGGTGACAACGGGGACGAATATTAGCGGCACAGCACTGAGGTGGCAAGAGGGAAAATGCAATTTTCTCTCTGATTTCACGCGATTGCTGTATTACCGCGCAAAGTGAAGAGAAAGTAGCCGCCGGGTGGCGGCTACCGCGTCGTTAACGTGCCGCGCGCTGCAAAATGACCGTTGATGGCTGGCGCTGCAGGAAGCGCATTCGCATCATCATCATAATCGCCGCCGACGTCAGGCCGATGATAAAGCCCATCCAGAACCCTGCCGGCCCCATGCGCTCAACCACTAAGTCCGTCAGGGCCAGAATATAGCCACACGGCAGACCCAGCACCCAGTAGGCGATGAAGGTGATAAAGAAGATGGAGCGCGTGTCTTTATATCCACGCAGCACGCCGCTGCCAATCACCTGGATGGAGTCAGAGATCTGGTAAATCGCGGCCAGCAGCATCAGGTGCGATGCCAGCGTGACCACTTCCGGGTTGTCGTTATAGAGCAGGGCAATCTGCTCGCGTAATGCAACGGTAAAGAGCGCCGTACAGACAGCCATGCAGACGCCGACGCCCAGTCCGGTCCGCGCGGCGGTTTGCGCATCGAGCGTCGAACCTTGTCCCAGGCGGAAGCCCACGCGAATCGTCACTGCCGCGGCCAGCGACATTGGCAGGACGAACATCAGGGAGCTGAAGTTCAGCGCAATCTGGTGCCCGGCCACGTTCACAATGCCCAGCGGGGAGACCAGCAGGGCAACCACGGCAAACAGGGTCACCTCAAAGAACAGGGCGAGGGCGATCGGTAACCCTAACTGCACCAGACGCGTCATGATGTTCCAGTCCGGCGTGCTAAATCTTTTCTCGTTACGAATGTCGCGCATGGAGCGGGCGCGTTTTACAAAGGCGATCATGGAGAAGAACATCACCCAGTAAACGGCTGCCGTCGCCACGCCGCACCCGACGCCGCCGAGCTCCGGCATCCCGAAATGACCGTAAATAAAGACATAGTTCACCGGAATGTTGACCAGCAGGCCGATAAAGCCCATCACCATCCCGGGCTTGGTTTTCGCCAGGCCCTCACACTGGTTACGCGCCACCTGGAAAAAGAGGTAGCCGGGCGCACCCCAGAGCAGGGCGCGCAGATAGCCCACGGCTTTATCAGCCAGTGCCGGGTCAATGTTATGCATAGCGCGAATGATGTGGCCCGCGTTCCAGAGCACGACCATGATCAGCAGGGAAACAAACCCTGCCAGCCAGAAACCCTGACGAACCTGATGAGCAATGCGCTCGCGACGACCCGAGCCATTGAGCTGAGCGATAACCGGCGTGAGCGCGAGCAGCAGACCGTGGCCGAACAGGATGGCCGGAAGCCAGATTGACGTGCCGATAGCCACGGCCGCCATATCGGTGGCGCTGTAGCCACCTGCCATTACCGTATCCACAAATCCCATTGCGGTCTGGGCCACTTGCGCGACGATCACTGGTATAGCCAGTGCCAATAGCTGGCGCGCTTCATTCATGTACTTCTGCACGTGAACACCTTTATTTTGTAGTTATTTGAGAGACTAAAAAAGCCGCCGAAACGGGCAGCAAGAAGAAAATGCAGGGGGGTGCCAGCTATTGTAGCGGGCTTTAGCTATTTATCTAGTGAAAAAATCGCCAGAAAATGCGCTCCGCTGGCAACCTCTTTTTCCAACTGTTATTGTGGTGGGATTAAACGGTGTCACCACCGTCCGGAAAAAACAGGAGTTGTAAGCATGTTTACTGGTATTGTGCAGGGCACCGCCAAAGTGGTGTCCATTGATGAAAAACCTAATTTCCGTACTCATGTTGTTGAGCTGCCGGAATATATGCTTGAGGGTATTGAAACCGGCGCGTCGATTGCTCACAACGGCTGCTGCCTGACCGTTACCGAAATTAACGGCAACCAGATTAGCTTTGATTTAATGAAAGAGACGCTGCGCATCACCAACCTGGGCGAGCTGGCGGTAGGAGATACTGTCAACGTTGAGCGGGCGGCGAAGTTTAGCGATGAGATTGGCGGCCACCTGATGTCCGGGCACATCATGACCACCGCTGAAGTGGCAAAAATCGTGACCTCGGAAAATAACCGTCAAATCTGGTTTAAAATGCAGGATCCTTCATTAATGAAATACATCCTCTATAAAGGATTTATTGGCATCGATGGGATTAGCCTGACGGTGGGTGAAGTAACGCCAACGCGTTTTTGCGTGCATTTAATTCCTGAAACGCTGCAGCGCACCACGCTGGGTGCCAAAAAACTGGGGCACCGCGTGAATATTGAAATCGATCCGCAAACCCAGGCGGTGGTGGATACGGTTGAGCGCGTGCTGGCAGCAAAAGAAGCGGCAATAATAAAGACCGCCGCAGAAGAAGAATAAAAAATAACCCCGGGCATCCGGGGTTATTTTTTTAGCGTGCGACACGTAGTCCGTGTTCAATCCCACGGCTGAATACCACCTGCCAGAGCTGAATATCCCGTGCGCGAAACGCCCCCGCGCAGGCATTCAGATAATAGCTAAACATCCGCCTGAATCGTTCAGAATAGTTGTCCGCAATCTCAGGCCAGGTCTCCTGAAAACGCGCATGCCATGCCATCAACGTGGTGTCGTAATCCGCGCCAAAGTTATGCCAGTCTTCCATCACGAAATGGGGTTCACTGGCGTTGGCAATCTGGCGGACGGAAGGCAAACAGCCATTCGGAAAGATGTATTTGTTGATCCACGGGTCGACGTTATTGTCGGTTCGCTTAGAGCCGATGGTGTGCAGCAGGAAGATGCCGTCCGGTTTCAGATTCCGATCCACCACCTCAAAATAGGTAGCGTAGTTTTTCGGCCCCACGTGCTCGAACATGCCGACGGAGACGATCCGGTCAAACTGCTCGTTCAGGTCACGGTAATCCTGCAGCCGGATATCCACGTCAAGACCCTCACAGCGCTCCCGCGCCATTTTTTGCTGTTCCGCTGAGATCGTCACGCCGACCACGCTGACGCCATAGTGTTTCGCCATAAAATGCGCCAGCCCGCCCCAGCCGCAGCCGATATCCAGCACGCGCATGCCGGGCTGTAGCTGCAGCTTTTCGCTGATCAGACGCAGCTTGGCCTGCTGGGCCTCTTCAAGCGTCGACGCGTCTTTCCAGTAGGCGCAGGAGTATTGCATGAAAGGGTCCAGCATACGGCTGAACAGGTCGTTGCCAAGATCGTAGTGTTCTTTGCCAACGATCCACGCGCGCTTTTTACTTTGCAGATTGAACAGTCGGGCAGAGGCGACGCGCAAAGTGTCTTTCAGATTGCGAGGGAGTTGATTTTCAAGACCGGCACGCAGCACGCTGGCGAAAAAGGTATCCAGACGTTCGCACTCCCACCAGCCGTCCATATAGCTTTCTCCCAGGCCTAACGATCCCTCTCGCAGCACGCGTTTAAAAAAGTCGGGATGTTTAACCTGAGGATCGGATGGCGATGATCCATTGATAGTGATGCCTGCTCGACCTAACAGTTCACTGACGATCCGGGACCAGTTGTCGTCCGGAACGCTGACTTCTTCTATACACGATGAACTCATAGCTTCTCCATCACCCTACTGTGATCAGAACCTTAAAACAGCGTAGACGCTTTTTTTGGTTTGTGAGAAATCTCACGGTAAATACCGCGAGGCTAATATCCGACGTAGAACAGAGGAAGGGAGATAACCCTTGCCGAAATGCCTTCCATGGTAAAACGGGAGCACTCCGGCTCCCGTTAACACTTAATATTTATCGTATTTAATCGAACCAAATTTAGTATAGGCCTCAAAATTTGGTGATTCAATAGAAAATTCTTAGCAACCTAATCACTGAAAATTAACATGATTTCTGGCGCAATCAGGCATGTGACGTTTCAACCTGAGCACTCTTTTCCTGCTCACGCTGCGCGGATGCCTGCATGCGATAGCCCAACACCGCCAGCGCAACGGTCACCAGCATCACGCTGGTGGTGGTCAGGAGCGGCGTGGCAATCAGCGCCGAGACCACCAGGCTTGCCAGGAAGCACAGCCCCAGCTGCAGGGTGTTCTGCAGCGCGGCGGCGCGGCCTGTCGCCTGCGGGAAGGGACGCAGCGCCTGGGCTACAACGATAGGGTAAATCGCCCCGTTCGCGACGGCCATCACGCAGAATGGGATCAAAATTTCAGCCAGACCGGCACCGGGAATAAAGCCAACGGCCCAGGTCCCGATAACGCTCAGCGCATACAGCACCAGCAGCCACGGCAGCATCTGCTGACCTTCCCACTTCTGCAGCGCCGCGCGACAGCCGTACCCGCCTACCAGGAACGCGATGGTCTGCGGAACGTAGCTCAGGCCGATGGCTGCCGGGCTGTAACCCATATCGTGCAGAATGAACGGCGAGCCGGTGAGCCACGCGAAGAAGCTTGCCGAGCAGGCGGCATAGATCAGGACATTCCCGCGATACGCTTTGGCGCTGAGCAGGGATGTAAAGGTAATCGGCTTCGCGTCAGTATGCGCTTCTTTTTTATGCGCGGGCTTGAGGGCGAACGCCGGCAGCATCAGTACCAGAGTAATGGCAAACAGCGTGGCGAAAATGGCCTGCCAGTCGAAATGAGCGAGGATCCAGCTGCCCAGCAGGGGAGCGAGGGCAGGTGAGAGACCCACCAGCGGCATAATGGTGGCGAAAATACGGTTTGTGCGGTTAGCCGGGTAATAGTCGGTGACCAGCGCCTGCCAGGTCACGGCCGCGGCACAGACGCCCACGGCCTGAATAAACCGCAGCACCAGCAGCCAGGTGGCATCGCGTACCCATAACATTCCCAGGCAGCCCACCGCAAAAATGGCCAGGCCCAGCAACAGTACCGGTTTACGACCAAAGCGATCCGAGAGCGGTCCCCAGAGCAGCTGAGCGAAGGCAAAGCCGGCGAGGAATAAACTCAGGCTGGCGCTGATGGCGGCGGCAGGCGTTTGTAAATCTTCCTGCATGGCGGCAAACGCCGGCAGGTACATATCGGTGGCCAAAAAGCCCAGCACGCTTAAGCCGCCGAGCCAGACTAAAAAACCGTTCCTGGGTTGCATTATTTTATTCTCCTGAGGAGGCAGGTATACATTGGCGCTGAGTGTAGGGAGTGCAAAGGCGCTTGTGAAACGCTAATATTTGGCGGGTGCGTTCAAAAATTTTGCAGGCAGAAAATGTGGTCAGATTATTCTCTTGAAGTGGTCGATGCTGTTGCGCGTAACGGCAGCTTCAGCGGTGCGGCGCAGGAGTTGCACCGCGTCCCTTCGGCAATCAGCTACACGGTGCGTCAGCTTGAGGAGTGGCTGGCGGTTCCGCTGTTTGAACGGCGGCATCGCGATGTGGAATTAACGCCCGCAGGCGCGTGGTTTTTGAAGGAAGGGCGTTCTGTTATCAAAAAAATGCAGATCACCCGCGAACAGTGTCAGCAGATCGCTAACGGCTGGCGGGGACATCTTTCCATCGCGGTGGACAACATCGTTAAACCCGAGCGCACCCGGCAGATGATCGTCGATTTCTATCGTCATTTTTCTGACGTCGAGCTGCGGGTCTCGCAGGAGGTGTTTAACGGCGTCTGGGATGCGCTGGCGGACGGCAGGGCAGAGATGGCGATTGGGGCCACGCAGGCGATCCCGGTCGGGGGACGTTACGCCTTTCGCGATATGGGAATGCTGAGCTGGAAATGCGTGGTGGCAAGCGACCATCCGCTGGCGGCGATGGAAGGGCCGCTGAGCGATGACACGCTGCGCAACTGGCCGTCGCTGGTGCTGGAAGATACGTCCCGTTCATTGCCCAAGCGTATCACCTGGCTTCTCGACAACCAGCGGCGGGTGGTGGCCCCTGACTGGGAATCGTCGGCGACGTGCCTCAGCGCCGGGCTGTGCGTCGCGATGGTGCCCGTTCATTTCGCGCGTCCGCGCATCGATACCGGAGAGTGGGTTGAGCTGACGCTGGAGAATCCGTTCCCGGATGCGGCCTGCTGCCTGACATGGCAGCAAAATGATGTCTCGCCTGCGATGGCCTGGCTGCTGGATTATCTGGGAGACAGCGAAACGCTGAACCGGGAATGGTTACGGGAGCCAGCGTAGCTGGCCCCCGTAAAGCGATTAACGACGGTAGTCGCGGAACGGACCATCCGCAACGGAACGGCGTTCGATAAGACGCGGGTGAACTTCAATGGACTGCGACTCTTCACGCTTGTTGACGATTCTGTCCATCAGCATGTTAAAGGCCGTTTCGCCCAGCGAGTCTTTTGGCTGGTGAATGGTGGTCAGCGCCGGGGTGAAGAAGCGCGCGTTACGCACGTTGTCATACCCGATCACGGAAATATCCTGCGGTACGCGCAGGCCCAGCTCGTCGGCAGCGCAGAGCGCGCCCATGGCCATGATGTCGCCTCCGCAGAACACGGCGGTCGGACGGTGCGGCTGGGAGACGATCTGCTGCATCGCGCGGTAGCCCGATTCCGGCTCAAAGTCGCCCTGCACAATCCAGTTTTCCGGCACGTTGATCAACGCTTCTTCCATCGCTTTCATAAAACCGGCCAGACGGCCCGCGCCGGTGTTGCGCTCCAGCGGACCGGGGATCACGCCAATCTCGCGGTGACCGCGTTCGATCAAATAACGACCGGCCATATAGCCGCCTTCAAAAGCGTTATCGATAACGGAATCGGTGAAGTCTGCGCGCGCTTCGCCCCAGTCCATCACCACCATCGGAATATGGCGATACTCTTCCAGCATCGACAGCACTGACTCCGGATACTCGGAGCACATTACCAGCAGGCCATCAACGCGCTTTTGCGCCATCATCGACAGGTAGGCACGCTGTTTTTCAATGCTGTTCCACGCGTTGCCCAGAATCAGGGTATAGCCTTTCTGGAAGCAGTTCTTTTCGACCGCTTCAATGATCTCGGCAAAATAGGCCGCTTCACTGCTGGTCGCCAGCAATCCAATGGACTTGGTGTGATTAACCTTGAGGCTGCGCGCAACCGCACTTGGCGAATAGTGCAGCTCTTTGATCGCTGCCCAGACGGCGTTGCGCGTCTCTTCCGCCACAAAGCGGGTTTTGTTAATTACATGTGATACGGTTGTAGTGGAAACGTTTGCGCGTTTTGCTACGTCTTTAATTGTTGCCATTAAATGTCACTCCAGACCATATCCTAAGCTCCTGAAAAACTTGAAGGTAAACGTTTGCCTTCTCTCACCCTTATCTCGCAATCTTGAATTGCGGCACGCCGGGAAAACGACACGGGACGTCAGGAGGGGGTCAATGGCCGGTACGCTAATAAATTTAGCGTGGAATTTTGTCCTATCTTGATGAAAAGGGGAAGAGGTAAAGTGGTTATCAGTATAAATCCAGGAAGATTTTTGACGTAATCTGTGCAAAAATGAGCAAGCTCACTTTTCGTGTGGGGATTAAAAGGAGAAAAATTGATGAGTTCCGATCTTAAGTTTTCGCTGTTCACCACCGTTGTTGTGCTGGCTTTGATTGTTGCGGCCGGTCTGACGGCTGCGCTGCACTGATTTACGCGGAGGGAGAGCCTTCTCCCTCCCGACTCCCCGGATTGTTACTTCTCTGGCAAAAATCTTTTGCCATTTTGTTAACTTCTCATTTTTTGTGATTGATGTCATGCTTTCCGCTTCTTTGTTCTGTGTCACCAAATGACACGGCATCCGGAGTTGACGCATGAAAATCAATTTTCCCCTGCTGGCCCTGGCGATTGGCGCTTTTGGGATTGGCACCACTGAATTCTCCCCGATGGGGTTACTGCCTGTTATTGCCCGGGGCGTAGATGTCTCTATCCCTGCGGCAGGGATGTTAATTAGCGCCTACGCTATCGGCGTGATGGTCGGGGCGCCGCTGATGACGCTTCTGCTTTCGCACCGCGCGCGCCGCAATGCGCTGATTTTCCTGATGGCGATTTTCACCCTGGGCAACGTGCTTTCGGCCATTTCGCCGGACTACACCACCCTGATGCTATCGCGTATTCTGACCAGCCTTAATCACGGCGCGTTCTTCGGGCTGGGATCGGTCGTGGCAGCCAGCGTGGTGCCAAAACACAAGCAGGCGAGCGCCGTGGCGACCATGTTTATGGGGCTAACGATTGCCAACATCGGCGGGGTGCCTGCGGCAACCTGGCTGGGCGAGGTTATTGGCTGGCGAATGTCCTTCCTGGCGACGGCCGGACTGGGCGTGATTGCGATGGTGGCGCTGTTCTTCTCCCTGCCGAAAGGCAGCGCCGGAGAACGTCCGGAAGTGCGTAAAGAGCTGGCTGTGCTGATGCGCCCGCAGGTGCTCTCCGCGCTGCTCACCACCGTGCTGGGGGCAGGGGCGATGTTTACCCTCTACACCTATATTTCACCGGTGCTGCACGATATCACCCACGCAACGCCTCTCTTTGTGACCGCGATGCTGGTGCTGATTGGCGTGGGCTTCTCGATCGGTAACTATCTCGGCGGGAAATTTGCCGACCGTTCCGTGAGCGGGACGCTTAAGGGCTTCTTAACCCTGCTGATTGTCATCATGGTTGCCATTCCGTGGCTGGCGCGCAATGAGTTTGGGGCCGCGATTGCGATGGTCGTCTGGGGAGCCGCCACTTTCGCCGTGGTGCCGCCGCTGCAGATGCGCGTGATGCGTGTCGCGCACGAGGCGCCGGGACTTTCATCTTCCGTGAATATCGGTGCGTTTAACCTGGGTAATGCCCTGGGCGCCGCGGCCGGTGGGGCCGTGATTTCAGGTGGTCTGGGATACAGCTTTGTGCCGGTGATGGGGGCGATTATTGCCGCGCTCGGCCTGCTGCTGGTGATGATGTCGGGTCGTAAACAGCCTGAAGCAGCCTGCGCTGCGGAATAAACCAAAAACGCAGAAGGGCGAACCCTTCTGCGTGTCTCTTACGCGGCGAAGTTCTTCGCGACAAAGTCCCAGTTAACCAGTGCCCAGAAGTGCTCCAGGTAGTTCGGACGCGCGTTGCGGTAGTCAATGTAGTAAGCGTGTTCCCATACGTCCACTGTCATCAGCGGCTTAGCGCTGGTAGTCAGCGGGGTACCCGCGTTTGAAGTGGACACGATAGCCAGTTTGCCATCCGCCTCTTTAACCAGCCACGTCCAGCCAGAACCGAAGTTCTTGATGGCTGCATCGGTAAATTTCGCTTTGAAATCCGCGAAGCTGCCAAATGCGGCGTTGATAGCGGTAGCCAGTTCACCGGCAGGTTCACCGCCGGCATTCGGCGCCAGGCAGTGCCAGTAGAAGGTGTGGTTCCACACCTGAGCCGCGTTGTTAAAGACGCCACCCTCTGAGCTGCGGACGATCTCTTCCAGCGTTTTGCCTTCAAAATCGGTGCCCTTGATCAGATTGTTCAGGTTGGTGACGTACGTCTGGTGATGCTTGCCGTAATGATATTCCAGGGTTTCCGCAGAAATGTGCGGTGCCAGGGCGTCTTTTGCATACGGTAGTGCAGGTAATTCGAACGACATTGCTTCTCTCCTTATTGTATTTTGTGTTGCCAATAACCACACAGACAACATGGACAGGATAGCAAATTGAAAGGGTATGCAAAAGAGGAACTTACCCTGCCACGGATGTGGCAGGGCAGGGGTTAGCGAATGGTTTTCGGCGTCATCACGCGACGCGCGCCGACGTAGTGGCGTACCCAGTAGTCTTCACTGAGAGAGGTGATCTGAATATCCTGGCCGCTACGTGGAGACTGGATGAACTTCCCGTTGCCGACATACACGCCAACGTGGTCAGCCGTGCCGCGACCCTGAGTTCGGAAGAACACCAGATCGCCGTTTTCCAGCTCACCGCGGTCAACCGGTGAGGCATCCCGCAGGTGGTACATCTCATTGGCGGTACGAGGAATGCGGAATTTGACAAGATCTTTATAGGCGTAATAGACGAGGCCGCTGCAGTCAAACCCGGTACGCGGCGAACTGCCACCCCAGTGATAAGGTTTGCCAATCTGGCCCATCAGTTTGTTCATCGCGGTTTTTTGCGCTTTCTGTACACGCACTTTATGCACTTCAGCTATTTTCGTGACCTTCGTGCATTTCGCCTTGTGGCCTTTACGCGTGATGCATTTTTCAGTAACGAGGTTAGCAGCGGTTTGCGAAGCTTTACTTTTAGCGGAGTGGGCAGTGCGGGAAGGTTTTGTTTTCGTCTTGCTGGAAGCGGTCTGTTTCGTCTGAGCCGGTGTTTTTTTCTTGTCGTTCTTAGCGGTGGTTTTTTTCTTACGTTCTGTGGCTTTCACCAGATGGTTTTTTTGTACAGCAGAATGCCGCGCCTGCTGAGAGGCGTTTGCCACTGGCGTGAAAGTGAGTGAAGTAAACAGTAAAGCACAGAGCGTGATCGAGATTTTATTTATCCGCGCCACTGGGCAGTCCCCTGATAAATGCAGGTCATCAATAATACCCGCGTGTGATTTACAAAGCCCGTCGATTCTAATCTATAAAAACCCAGAAAGTTAATAGCATTTTTCAATCTACAATCGTGTTTCGTTAGCAAGTGCAAAAAAATTCATCGTTCTGTCGCACATTTACCCACTCCCTAAGCAAAACCCTGACCGCCGCAGGGGTAAACACCATTTGCAATGCAACTTTTCGTGACTCGGGGTAGAATGTATAAACGTGACAAAAATGTTATTTTCCGATGCCAGTCTGAACCGCTACAATGTCAGACGAATGCCGTAACAGAAGTTAAAGGAAGCAAGACATGAGCACCACTATTGAAAAAATCCAGCGCCAGATCGCTGAAAACCCGATTCTGCTGTATATGAAAGGTTCTCCGAAGCTGCCAAGCTGCGGCTTCTCCGCACAAGCGGTTCAGGCGCTGTCAGCCTGTGGTGAGCGTTTTGCTTACGTTGATATCCTGCAGAATCCGGACATCCGCGCTGAGCTGCCTAAGTACGCTAACTGGCCGACTTTCCCACAGCTGTGGGTTGACGGTGAGCTGGTTGGCGGCTGCGATATCCTGATTGAAATGTATCAGCGCGGCGAACTGCAGCAGCTGATCAAAGAGACGGCGGCGAAGTACAAAACCGAAGAGCCGGATGCAGAGTAATTTTCTGCGCAAATAAAAAAGCGACCTGATAAGGTCGCTTTTTTTTATTCTTCGCTGTCGCCCATCGGCAGCGGCCAGCCGCCCAGACGCTTCCAGCGGTTGACGATCTCACAGAACAGCTCTGCGGTGCGCTCCGTGTCGTATAAAGCGGAATGCGCCTGCGTACCGTCAAAAGGTATACCCGCCGTGATGCAGGCTTTTGATAACACCGTTTGTCCCAGGGCCAGGCCGCTCAGCGCGGCGGTGTCGAAGGTCACAAAAGGATGGAAGGGGTTGCGTTTAAGCGCGGCGCGCTCGGCGGCGGCCATGGTAAAGCTGTGATCGAAGGTGGCGTTATGGGCCACCATAATGGCGCGGCTGCAGTTACTCTCTTTCATGCCTTTACGCACCATTTTGAAAATGGCGTGCAGCGCATCATATTCACTGACTGCACCACGCAGCGGGTTATGCGGATCGATACCGTTAAACGCCAGCGCTTCCGGCTGTAAGTTTGCCCCTTCGAAAGGTTCAACGTGGAAATGCAGCGTGGTGTCCGGTGTAAGCCAGCCCTGTTCATCCATCTTCAGCGTGATGGCGGCAATTTCGAGCAGCGCATCGGTTTTAGCGTTAAATCCGGCTGTTTCTACATCAATGACAACGGGATAAAAACCACGAAAACGGTCGCACAGACCGCTAAATTGAGCGTTATCGGACATCAGGGTCTCTTACAAGGGGAAAAAGCAGAGCGCATTATGGCAAATTTTGCAGGGTGATGCAGTAAAACTACGGGCGCATGTTGCGCCCTGAGGGATCAGTTGCCCAGACCGCGACCCGCGTCTTTGGCTTCAATCAGCTCGATTTTGTAACCGTCCGGGTCTTCCACGAACGCAATCACGGTGGTGCCACCTTTTACCGGGCCCGCTTCGCGCGTAACGTTACCGCCGTTGCTGCGAATGCGCTCACACGCTTCGGCCGCGTTGTCCACTTCCAGCGCGATGTGGCCGTAGGCGGTGCCCAGCTCATAGCTGTCTACGCCCCAGTTGTAGGTCAGCTCGATCACCGCTTCATCCGTTTCCGGGCCGTAACCCACGAACGCCAGCGAGTATTTGTATTCCGGGTTTTCGCTGGTGCGCAGCAGCTTCATGCCCAGTACGTTAGTGTAGAAATCAATGGAACGTTGCAGATCGCCAACGCGCAGCATGGTGTGAAGTAGGCGCATAATTTCCTCATTAACCAATGGAATAGACTGTCTTTTTGAACAGAAACGATGTTTTAGTATAGCGGCGAAGTATCGCCGCTATCAATGAACAACGGCGAGATTACAGAGAAGGGTAGTCGGTGTAGCCTTCCGCGCCGCCGCCGTAGAAGCTTTCCGGGCGCTGCGGGTTCAGGGCCGCTTTTTTCTGCAGACGGGCAACCAGATCCGGGTTGGCGATATAGTCGCGGCCAAACGCGACGGCATCGATCAGCCCTTTGCCGATCAGATCTTCGGCTTTCTCCGGGGTATAAGCCCCCGCACCGATGATCACCCCGTGGAAACGCTCGCGCACTTTCTGACGGAAAGCGTCCGTGTAAGGCTTACCGCCAGCCCAGTCCGGCTCGGACATGTGCAGATAGGCGATGCCGCGTTTAGCCAGTTCTTCGATCAGGTACAGGGCATCGGCTTCTTCGTTCGGACCGTTGTCGACGTTCTGGAAAGAACCGATTGGAGAGACGCGGATCCCGATACGATCCGGGCTCCACTCCTGGCATACGGCATCAACCACTTCCAGCACCAGTCGAGCGCGGTTTTCGACGCTGCCGCCGTACTGGTCGGTGCGGTGGTTAGACGACGGTGACAGGAACTGGTGCAGCAGGTAGCCATGCGCGGAGTGCAGCTCAATCAGGTCAAAACCGGCTTCACGGGCGTTGGCCACGGCCTGGCGGAAGTCGTTCACGATACCCGGAATTTCATCCAGCTCAAGCGCGCGCGGCATAGAGGTATCCACGCGGATCGCATTGCCGTTTTCATCACGCAGGGAGGTACGGGTATTTGCGCTCAGGGCCGAAGCGGAGACCGGAGCCTGGCCGCCAGGCTGAATGCTGCTATGGGAGATACGACCGGTATGCCACAGCTGGACCGCAATGCGGCCCTCTTCAGCGTGAACGCCCGCGGTGATTTTCTGCCATGCGGCGATCTGTTCCGGGCTGTGAAGACCCGGCGCACCCGCATAACCTTTAGCCTGAGCGGAAATCTGCGTGGCTTCGGTGATGATCAGGCCAGAGCTTGCGCGCTGACGATAGTATTCACCCATCAGTGGAGTTGGGATGTCGCCCGGCTCAATACTGCGCAGACGGGTAAGCGGAGCCATAAACACGCGGTTTGGCGCAGTGACGGCACCCACTTTTAAGGGGGTAAATAATTTTTCAGCTGACATAAAGACTCCTGAGTAGACCAGTCGACTAGTAGTTGGGTAAATAAAAACGCCTGCTAAATGCCAGGCGCAGTAATGCTGTTATTCACATGTGCCAGCGCGCTTTCCAGCGGCACGGCACTGCGCGAAATTTTTGCCTGCAGGTTAGCGCCTAGCCAGAGCGCATATAACACCTGCGCCTGGGTTAACGGCTCGCCGGAAAAGGCCAGCGTTTTTTCATCGCGGCCTTTCTCCAGCGCCTGGGCCAGCAGGGCGATAACGCCGCGGGCACCTTTATCCATCGCCGTGCGCATATCTTCAGAAAGATCGCACACTTCTGCAGACAGTTTAACGGTCAGGCATCCGCTAATAATGCCCTGCTGACAGAACTGGTTCAGCGTTTCCTGATAGTAGTTCAGAACACGATCCCGGTAGTTACCTTCACCCGACGCAAAGTGGGTCGCCAGACGCTGGTGGTAGCCAGCATAATGACGTTCCAGCATCGCTACGCCAAAAGCCTCTTTGGACCGGAAGTAGTGATAAAACGACCCCTTCGGTACCTCAGCGGTTTTTAACAGCTCGCTCAACCCCATACCGGTAAACCCGCGATGCATGCAAAGTCGCTCGCCGGTTGCCAGTAAATGTTCGCGGGTATCGTGTTCAGTATTTCTGCTCATGGCCGCACTCTAATAGACCGTTCGGTCTAATGCAAGCGAGTTTACTGGCGACATGAGCTCAGTATATCCAGCTGCGGTTGATAAACCGTTGATTTCACGTCCATCATACCCAATACGGTTGAGAATAAATTGTCCTGGGAAACCGCATTTTTTGCTGCATGGTCACGCAAACACTGTTCGTTGATGCCAAAGTTTTTCGCGTAATCCGGTGACAGCCAGAACATAAACGGAATATGCGTTTGCTGCTCCGGCGCCAGCATATAAGGCGTACCGTGCAGATAAATACCGCTTTCGCCCAGCGATTCACCGTGATCTGAGAGATAAATCAGCGCGGTGTTCATGCTCGACTGGCGCGCCTTCAGTGCATCAATGGTTTTGCTGACCATGCTGTCGGTATAGAGGATGGTGTTGTCATAGGTATTGATCAGCGCCTGATGATCGCAATCCTGAATTTCATTGGTGTCGCAGGTTGGGGTGAATTTACGGAAGTTGTCCGGGTAACGGCGATAGTATGCCGGACCGTGGCTCCCCATCAGGTGGATAACCAGCACCGTATCTTGCTTCACGCCATCCAGCACGTTGTCCAGACGGTAGAAGTTCACATCGTCAATACAGGATTTGTCTTTGCAGAACTGATCCAGCTGCCACTGCGTCATATCGGTATGCGGCACGCGATCGCAGGCGCCTTTACAGCCGCCGTCGTTGTCGCGCCACAGCAGGTTGATACCCGCATGCTTAAGCACGTCGAGCAGTCCCTCGCGATGGTGAGCCAGGTCGGCATCGTATTTGCTGCGCGTCATGCCGGAGAACATGCAGGGAACGGAAACCGCGGTTTCGGTACCACACGAGGAGGCCTGCGGGAAGTTAATCACATCCTGCCTTTTCAGCTCCGGGTTGGTTTCGCGTTCGTAACCGTTCAGGGAGTAGTTTGCCGCGCGAGAGGCTTCGCCGACGACAAGCACCAGAACGGTTTTCTTTTGTTGACCGGTAATCAGTGACCCTTTATGGGCATCTTCACCAATACGCACCAGCGTTTGATCGCCGGCAAACCAGCGCATTTTACTGTACTTCACCACGGCGCTGACGTAGTTCGCCGGGGTGACCATTTTGACGATGCTTTTGTTATTGCGGAACAGCGACGCGTAATCTTTATAAAACAGCGCGGCAATCAGGATAATCACCAGCAGAGCGCCGAGCATCGCGGCAACGCGCGTCAGCAGCGCGTACCACCATTTTCCGGTACGAATCCGGGTCAACGCCAGCACCACGGAGGGAACGATGCCGGCTATAACAATCCACAGAATCATCTGCGGGGTCACCAGGGCGGTCGCTTCCTGAGAGTTGGTTTCGAACACGTTCACAATCATGTTCTGATCGATCACCGCGCCGTAGGTGTACATAAAGTAGGTTGCCGCGGCGCATCCGATCGTCAGTACAATCAGCAGCGGCTTGCGGAGATACGGGATGTTAAGCAGGCTAAAGACAATCACCCAGCCGCAAAACAGCACCAGCGGTACGGAGGCGGCAAAGAGGAAGTCGTGCAGATGGACTGGGCCGATAATGGCCCAGCTGCGCTGGATAAACAGTCCGTTCAGCAGAGTAAAAAAGAGTGCACAGCCCAGAGTAAATTTAATGTCGTTACATTGTAACTTTTTGATTAACCACATCGATCGGTAAACCCGTTATTGTCATGATGGGCCGAGTATAGAGAGGGAAGATTAGTGAAACCTTAATGCCACAAATCTGTGATATAGGCCTTGCACGTGATGCGATTAACGTCTTCACTGTAGGTGAGAGGAGCTTTCGGGAGGTGAGTGTGGCAGAGCAGCTGGAGTTTTTCCCCATCCAGAGCCCGTGCCGGGGTATTTGTCAGGTCGATGAACGCGGATATTGCCGCGGGTGCATGCGTACCCGCGATGAGCGTTTTAACTGGCAAAACTTTAGCGACACGCAAAAGCAGGAGGTGTTACGCCTCTGCCGACAGCGTCTTCTGCGCAAAATACGCGCAAACAAAGCGGGTGAAACCGAAGAACCCCAGCAACCTTCACTTTTTTAACACGGTAATTGCGTATACTCATGGCATTACGTCCTTGAGGAAAATGTTATGGTTCAGCGAATTACCCTTGCCCCCCAGGGGCCAGAATTCTCCCGTTTTGTCATGGGCTACTGGCGCCTGATGGACTGGAATATGTCCCCCCTCCAGCTGGCGAGCTTTATTGAAGAGCACCTTGATTTAGGTATCACCACGGTCGATCATGCGGATATTTACGGTGGATACCAGTGCGAGGCCGCGTTCGGCGAGGCGCTTAAGCTGGTTCCTGCGCTGCGCGATCGCATGGAGATCGTCACGAAGTGTGGGATTGCCACCACGGCAAAACCTGAACACGCCATCGGTCATTACATCACCGACAGCGCGCATATCATCAAGAGCGCCGAGCAGTCGCTGGTCAATCTGGCGACCGATCGTATCGACCTGCTGTTAATCCACCGCCCCGACCCGCTGATGGATGCCGATGAGGTGGCGGAAGCCTTCCTGAACCTGCATCAGAGTGGGAAAGTGCGTCACTTCGGCGTCTCTAACTTTACCCCGGCACAGTTTGCGCTGCTTCAGTCTCGTCTGCCGTTTACTCTGGCCACCAACCAGGTTGAGATCTCCCCGGTACACCAGCCGCTGCTGCTGGATGGCACGCTCGATCAGCTGCAGCAGCTGCGCATTCGCCCGATGGCGTGGTCCTGCCTGGGGGGCGGACGCTTGTTTAATGATGATGAATTCCAGCCGCTGCGCAACGAGCTTGAAACCATCGCCCGCGAACTGAACGCGGAGAGCATCGAACAGGTTGTTTACGCATGGATCCTGCGCCTGCCGTCAAAACCTCTGCCTATTATCGGCTCCGGCAAAATAGAACGCGTGCGTTCTGCGCTGGCCGCTGAAGAGCTGGAGATGACCCGTCAGCAGTGGTTCCGCATCCGTAAGGCCGCGCTGGGTTACGACGTACCATAAACCGCCTGAAGGTGACTTTCCGGTGAAATCTTTGCCCCTGGTATACACTTAAGGGGCAAAAAATAACCCGCGGAGGTCATATGAAGCGTTTTGCTCTTGCACTGGTCACGCTGGTTGTTTGCGCAGGGGCGCAGGCAGCCAGTGACGAAGTGGAAATGAATCTCGTCACCCCACAGGGTGTGGGTCAGTCCATCGGAACGGTGAAAATCACTGAAACCGATAAAGGACTGGAGTTTGCCCCCAACCTCAAAGCTCTCCCTCCCGGTGAACATGGTTTCCATGTTCATGCCAAAGGCAGCTGTCAGCCAGCTTTAAAAGAAGGTAAACCGTCTGCTGCGGAAGCGGCAGGAGGCCACCTAGATCCGCAGCATTCCGGCAAACATGAAGGCCCGGATGGAATGGGGCATTTAGGCGATCTGCCAGTGCTGGTGGTGAATAACGACGGTAAAGCCACCGATCCTGTCGTCGCGCCGCGACTGAAAAAGCTGGATGAGGTGAAAGGCAAAGCGCTGATGATCCACGTCGGCGGCGACAATATGTCCGATAGCCCTAAACCGCTCGGCGGCGGCGGGGCACGCTATGCGTGCGGCGTGATCTGATCCCCAATCGTTCCCGGTGGCGGTGCCTGTTCCAGCTGCGAGAGCGAGCAGTGCAGGCGCCAGATTATCGAGGCCAAATCACGGGCTGCGGGCAGATGATGCTGTGCAAGCGTATCGCAGATCCGCTGCAGCTCATTCAGCGTGGTTTCCAGCGGCCGCTGCTGGACACCGCGCTCGCTCATCACATTGCGCAGCAGGGAGATGCAAACATCCCGAACCTGCGACAGCGGATCGGAACGCGTTTCCCACGCGCGAAGCTGCCAGACCACGTGCGAGCAGTTCAACAGCACCACGCCCCAGCGCAGCAGCCAGCGCCGGGACAGCGCGTCCTGGCTGTTATTCAGCTGACTGACGTGATGATAGACCAGCGATTCATACTCGTTTTCACCCAGATGCGGTTTACGGCTGAGCTGGTCGACAAACCCTCTGCGTAACTCCCGGATATGCCTGCGGCTCTTGCGTGCATCGGAGCCGGGACGTAACACCGCGAAAGCCAGCCACGCCAGCCCCACGCCGAGGATCTTTGCCAGGTTATCATTGAGAAAATCGGCGTAATCATAAACCGGTGGATTCGTCACGGAGATAAACGAGCCCATAAAGACAATCAGCTGTCCCCAGAGGCCCGCCAGCTTAGGCATTTGCAGCTTCAGAAGCTGCATGGTGGTTAACAGGGGAAACAGGAACAGCAGGAACTGCCACAGATCGCTTATCTGCACCATCAGGCCAAACTTCACCACGAAGCTGAACAGCGACAGCAGCACCAGCGTGCGCAGCAGGAGCGTAAGCGAGTTGAACGGCGAGGCCGCTACGGAATAAAGCACGCAGCTGATGGCGGCAAGCGTCAGGGCTGCCGTACCGGACTCCCACTGCGTGGTAATGCTCCATGCCCCCACCAGCATCAGCGCGCAGAAGGTGCGAAAACCGCTCCACAGCGCTTCCAGATAGTCGGTATGGCGCGCGAGTGCCGGGCTGCCGGGGACGTTAAACTCCGTCAATGGGGTCGCGTTTTCGACGGCCGTAATCCAGCG
Source organism: Enterobacter sp. 940_PEND (assembly GCF_001059415.1). NCBI lineage: Bacteria > Pseudomonadati > Pseudomonadota > Gammaproteobacteria > Enterobacterales > Enterobacteriaceae > Enterobacter > Enterobacter sp. 940_PEND. Next base: position 39,983 of record NZ_JUMS01000163.1, on the reverse strand, counting down.
GCTGCTGCGCAGGTACAGCCGACAAAAGTAATTCAGGCGCTGCCAGAAGGCGCGATGGCGGTAGTCGTACTCATCAACCGGAGCAAGCGGGGCGATAATCCGCGCTACGGTGTAAATGTCCGCATCCGGGCGCGCAAGGGCCGCGAGCAGCGTTTCAATCACGGCACGGGTGTTTTCAGGCGGCGTCGGCCAGTTGAGCAGCATCCGGCGAAGGCTGGAGATGGCGCTGGTCATGCGCAGCTGCTGGTGCAGCAGATAGTTAAGCAGGGTGTTCTGACGGCGAAAGCGGTAGTGGCTCCAGAACGCCTGAATGCGCAACAGATTCATCGTCAGGATCTGTCCGATAACCTTTTCATGCGCGAGGCGGATGTCATCGCTGGTATCCGGTTGCCACAGCAGACTCGCGTGTTCCAGTAACCGGGTATGCATGGTTTTGAGCGCGGTGATAAGCGCGGTGCCGTCGGATGTGCTGGGGAGGATCATCATCATGAAGCCGCCGCTGAGGATCCCGACAATCACTTCACAAACGCGCGCCTGGGCAATATCCCACAGCTCGGTGGTGTCGAGCACGTTAACCACCGGAAAGGCGATGATGGCGGCGGTATAGCCCGCCAGCTGGAATGCGTAGGCGACGTTATTGGTAAAATGGGCGCAGGCCCAGGTACAGCACCCCAGCCATGCGGCCATGCTCAGCAGGAACAGCCACGGATCGTTCAGCGTATGGCCGGCGATAATTAGCGCCGCGGTGGCGCCCAGCAGGCTGCCTGCGATGCGGCCAAGACTTTTACTGATCACTCCGCCGACCGTCGGAAAACTGACCACCGCCGCAGACGTCATCGCCCAGTAGGGTTCATCCAGGTTCAGGTAATAAGCCACAGTCAGCGCAAGACACATGGCAATGCCGTTACGCAGCGCGTAGCGCCACTGGGGACGCGTCGCTTTCATCCACGGCGTGTTTTGCCAGGAGAGACTCTGCAGCTTCATCACCGGTTGCCGATGGAGACAGTGCAGGTGGTGCCGGACACAAGGGTAATGTCCTGCGGTAAACGGTCAAACTCCACGCGAACCGGAACGCGCTGGGCCAGACGCACCCAGGGGACGTTCGGCTTTATGTCCGGCACCAGACCGGAATCCGTTTCGACGCTTTGATCGTAAATGGCGCGGCCAATGCTGGATACGTGACCTTGTAACTTCTGCGAGCCGCTGTAAAGCGTAATGGCGGCAGGCGATCCCTCGCGAATATGGCGAAGCTTGGTCTCTTCAAAATAGCCCACCACGTAGAAGGAGTGGCTGTCGACGAGGGCAAAAACGGGTTGTCCCGTGGTGGCATAATTCCCCACGCGAGCGGAAAGGTTGGTTACCCACCCGTCAACCGGCGCGGTAATCACCGTTTGGGTCAACTCCCACTGGGCCTGCTTCAGCGTGGCTTCGGCCACGTTGACGCTCGCCTGCATGGCCTTTACGGTGATGTTGGCGGTGTCTAAATCTTCCGCTGAGATGTAGTTTTGCGACAGGTGGCGGCGGCGGTTGGCCTCGTTGTTAGCCTTTGCCAGATCCGACTGGGCTTTAGCCAGCTGCGCCTGGGCGTTCAGAATCGCAATGTGGTACGGGGTGTCGTCGATGCGGAATAAAATGTCTCCCTTTTTGACGAACTGGTTATCCTTAACCAACAGCGCCGTAATACTTCCCGACACCTGAGGGGTAATGCTGACCTGCTCAGCGCGAACTTTGCCGTCACGCGTCCAGGGCGATTGCATATAAAAATTCCACATCCACCAGCCCGCCACCAGCGCAAGGGCAAGGACAAGCAGGGTGGAAAAGTACTTTAGCGTTTTAAGGGACATATTCACCACACAGTCAAAACGGCAAGGCCCAGGCATACGGAAAGGGCAAACAGGGAAAGATCCATCAGCATGGGATGCCAGATTTCGCCGGAATACATCCAGTCGCGGAGCAGGCGATGCGCGATGAGCCAGAGCATAAAGCCGACCAGAACGGCCTTAAACAGGGGAGGAAAATAGACTGACGCACCGAAGATCAGGTCCTGAAGGGGTAAACCCTCTGAGCGATGAAAAAACGTCACGGGCAGAAATCCTTTGCAGTGAACAGAATGCCGCGTCGGCTTGTCTTAGTATGATGAAGCATCACAATTCAGTGTAAGTCATACTTTTAAGTTGGATGAATGCAGTATTGCATTTGTTTTGGCAATACAAATGCTGCACACTATTCTAAAATCAGTATAATAACTTAGCAAGCTAATTATAAGGAGATGAAATTGGAATCGCCATTAGGTTCTGATCTGGCAAGGTTGGTACGCGTCTGGCGTGCTCTGATTGACCATCGCCTGAAACCTCTGGAACTCACACAGACGCATTGGGTCACGCTGCACAACATTCACCAGCTGCCGCCCGATCAGTCGCAAATTCAACTGGCAAAAGCGATAGGCATTGAGCAGCCGTCGCTGGTGCGCACGCTTGACCAGCTGGAAGAGAAGGGGTTGATCTCGCGGCAAACCTGCGCCAGCGATCGTCGCGCCAAGCGGATTAAACTCACCGAGAAAGCGGCGCCTATCATCACGGAAATGGAAGCCGTGATTACGAAGACGCGCGGTGAGATCCTGTCAGGCGTTTCACCGGCGGAGCTGGAAATGCTCATCAGCCTCATTGGGCGCCTCGAGCAAAACATCCATGAGCTGCAGTCGCGCGACTGACAAACAACCAGGCCTTGCAGCAGCAAGGCCTTTTTTTATTTAAAGACCACCACGCGGTTACGGCCGGTCTCCTTCGCTTCATACATCGCTTTGTCGGCATTTTCCACGCACGTTTCTGCGGCTACTGCGGCTGACGTCGCCGTAAACACCCCCATGCTGATGGTGATTGGCTCAGGTAGTTGACCGCCGCTGCTGGCGTTATCGAAGCTGCTCAGATTTAACCGAATGCGTTCCGCCACCTGGTACGCCGCGTCTGATGAGGTGTTGGCCAGCATCAGAACAAACTCCTCACCACCGATACGGGCCGCGATGTCCTGGGGGCGCACGGAATCCATCAGCAGATTAGCAACAAACTGCAGGACCTTGTCGCCCTGAAGATGTCCGTACGTGTCGTTGATACGCTTGAAGCGATCGAGATCGCTGACGATGACGGAAACCGGACGGCTGGGTTTGGCGATATCCAGCGCCTGCTTTAATGATTCATAAAAATAACTGCGGTTATACAGGCGCGTGAGCGGGTCGCGAATTGAGTTCTGATAGGACTGCTCATACTTTATGTGCGAGTCGCGATACAGCCTGAAAACATCGTAGAGCAGAACAAAAATGATCAGCAGCGTGGCGACAGTTTCAAATAATCGCGCGCGGTACCAGGATATCCCTTCGACATGTCCACCCGCTACCAGCATTGAGAGCGTGACGATATAGCAGACGCACAGAAAATTACCGCCCACCCAGAATAAATTGCGTATACGCGTAATAAACATCAGCGTGGCTAATGTGACCGCCCAGAGTGCAATCAATGCAATATTAATAAAGTGGCTCCAGAGAACCATAAACTCACGAGTTTCATTATCCACAAGATCGATGGATAAAAAGGAAGAATGACTGGAATACATCCAGGCCACCCCGACGACAAAGGCGGTAAAGAGAAACTCGGCGCTGACAATAGCGATATGCGCCAGCCGTGAAAGGGGACAATTGCGCGTGGTAAAGAGTATTGCCGAAACGATAAAAAGCACCGCGATTAGGAGATGGCGGAACATATAGAAGATCATCGCATCGTTGTAGTTCACCACATTGAACTGATAGAGATCCAGCCAGGCGGGAAAGCTGGACAGCGTTCCGACCATCAGCGATGCCGACCCGGCAAAGGCAAAGGCGATTGCAAGCAGATACAACCGTCTTTTGTCACACCAGTATTTCATTGCCATAAAACAGGCAATAAACAGGTGAAACACCAGAAGAAAAATAGTGAGCGTAGGGAATAAAAGCGGTGAAAAGGACGGAACCCATTCAACGAGTTTTAAAAACAGCGCGTGTAATATCCCGATTACAAAAAGGCAACCGAGACAGAACGCGATATAACGGCTCTTTTGGGAGAGACAATTCGCAAGCATAGATTTTTACAAATTTATAATGAATAAAGAGATGCGAAGAGTTTAATCAATTAGCGCGCTAAATACTTTGCGCAGAAACAATATATGCCGTGGTAAATAATAGGCGTGGTGAATATATTTTGTAAATATATTTGTGGGAATGATATATATTGTAAATGGATGTGGCACGATGGCCACATCCATTTTTAATTAACGTGGAGAAACGGTCACCTGACTACCGTTGCTTGCCAGCACAACGCGCTGGCCTGCAGAGAAGCGAGTGCTGCCTTGTTTCTGTACAACCATGATCGTGCTGCCGTCGTCTTTACGAATTTCCAGCTCTACGCCCTGGGTTTTGTTCATCGCACCCTGAACGCCCTGGCCGGCTACGCCACCCGCAACGGCGCCTGCGGCTGTTGCCAGCGAGCGACCTGTACCGCCACCGACGGTATTACCGAGGAAACCACCCAGAACGGCACCGCCGATTGCACCCATTACGTTGCTTTCATCACCACCCTGGATCTGTACAGGACGTGCGTTAACAACGGTACCGTAAGTCACGTTCTGAACCTGTTTCGCTTCAGAAGCGCTGTAAACGTCGCCAGAAAGTGAACTGTCATTCACACAGCCAGCCAGAGTTAAACCAATCAGCGAAACGCCCAGTACACGTAAAATCATTTGAATCTCCTGTTCACCAAAAACGCCCGATTGGGGGCATCCGTTATGGCTAAATTATATGGCATAAGGGGCCATAGTTCATATCTTTGCACTAACAATAAGAGAATTGTACTTGAATTTGACTTAACGAGACATAAACAGGATCCGCCCGCGTTACCCGTCTGACATTGTTAAAAAATATTATCGCCGGATGGCAAAGCTGCGCCGTTTATGGTTGAGTGGATATCCTTAGCCCACGCAACGTAAGGAAAGCGCATGAAATCGGGTCGCTACATTGGTGTGATGTCAGGCACCAGTCTGGATGGGGTAGATGTCGTTCTGGCCGCCATTGACGAAAACATGGTGGCACAGCAGGCGAGCCTGACCTGGCCAATCCCCATTTCGCTGAAAGAGGATATTCTGAGTATCTGTCAAGGGCAGCAGCTTACCCTCTCCCAGCTTGGACAGCTTGATGTTCGCCTGGGGGCGCTGTTTGCGGATGCGGTGCAGGCTTTGATGCAAAAAGAACATCTGCGCCCGCAGGACGTGGTGGCCATCGGGTGTCACGGACAAACGGTCTGGCATGAGCCAGGCGGAGATGCCCCGCATACCCTGCAAATCGGCGATAACAACCAGATTGTGGCGAAGACGGGCGTGACGGTGGTTGGCGATTTCCGTCGTCGCGATATCGCCCTTGGCGGGCAGGGCGCGCCGCTGGTACCCGCGTTCCATCAGGCGTTACTGGCGCACCCTTCAGAACGGCGTATGGTGCTCAACATTGGTGGGATTGCCAACCTGTCGATGCTCATCCCGGGGCAGCCCGTACGCGGCTACGATACCGGCCCGGGCAATATGTTAATGGATGCCTGGATCTGGCGGCAGTGCGGACAACCGTATGATAAAAACGCGGAGTGGGCGAGCGGGGGGAAAGTGATTATTCCGCTATTGCAGTCGATGCTAAGCGATCCTTATTTTGCCCTGCCAGCCCCTAAGAGCACGGGGCGTGAATACTTCAACCTGGGCTGGCTTGAGCGTCAGCTGGCGCCATTCCCGGCGCTCGCGCCGCAGGATGTCCAGGCGACGCTTGCCGAGCTGACGGCCGTGTCGATCTCCGAACAGGTTCTGCTCAGCGGCGGATGTGAACGCCTGCTGGTGTGCGGCGGAGGAAGCCGCAACCCGCTGGTGATGGCGCGTCTTGCGGGGCTACTGCCGGGTACCGAAGTGACCACGACCGATGAGGCCGGCATCAGCGGGGATGATATGGAGGCGCTGGCCTTCGCCTGGCTTGCCTGGCGCACCATTGCGGGACAGCCGGGCAACTTGCCGTCGGTAACCGGCGCGCGTGAGGCGAGCGTCCTCGGGGCGATTTTCCCGGCAAATCCTCGTCATAATCAGAGTTAACTGAAATTCAGCGCGTCGCGTCGTCGTTAGAATGGAACGAAACAGGAGGGCAGCCATGCCCTCCAGGACCAGGAAAGTCTTCGGAATACGCCCATGAAAAAACTTCTTCTTATTGCCGCTCCTTTGTTGCTGTCAGGATGCAGCGTCTACAACCAGCTCCTTGAGCGCATGCAGACCGATACGCTGGAGTATCGCTGTGACGAAAAACCGCTGACCGTAAAGCTGAACAATCCACGCCAGGAAGCCAGTTTTGTTTATGACAATAAATTGCTGACGCTGAAGCAGGGGATGTCAGCCTCCGGCGCACGTTATTCCGACGGTATCTACGTCTTCTGGTCGAAAGGCGACAGCGCCACGGTCTACAAACGCGACCGCATTGTGCTGAACAATTGCCAGCTCGAAAATCCGAAGCGTTGAGATTTTTACAGGGGCGGCGCACAATAGCGCCACCCACTCTCAATGTCAGCTAACGCCATGTCAGATAACGACGAACTGCAGCAAATTGCGCATCTGCGCCGTGAATACACTAAAGGCGGCCTGCGTCGCCAGGATCTTCCCGCTGAACCCCTCGTGCTTTTTGAACGCTGGCTGAAACAGGCCTGCGAAGCGAAACTCGCCGACCCCACGGCCATGGTCGTCGCAACGGTGGATGAAAACGGTCAACCGTATCAGCGCATCGTATTGCTCAAGCATTATGACGAGAAAGGGCTGGTGTTCTATACCAACCTCGGCAGCCGCAAGGCGCACCATTTAGAAAACAATCCGCGTATTAGCCTGCTGTTCCCCTGGCATATGCTGGAACGTCAGGTAATGGTCACCGGCAAAGCGGAACGTCTCTCGACGCTGGAAGTGGTGAAGTATTTCCACAGCCGCCCGCGCGACAGCCAGATTGGCGCCTGGGTATCAAAACAGTCCAGCCGAATTTCTGCCCGCGGCGTGCTGGAAAGTAAATTCCTGGAGCTGAAACAGAAGTTCCAGCAGGGTGAAATTCCTCTGCCAAGTTTCTGGGGCGGGTTCCGCATCCCGATTGAGCAAATAGAGTTCTGGCAGGGGGGCGAACATCGCCTGCACGACCGCTTTTTATACCAGCGCGAGAATGGCGGCTGGAAAATCGACAGACTGGCACCATAATCCCCGAAATTTGTTGATTTAAGCGCTAGCGCACACCGCGCTTGCGCTTTATTCTATGTTCCTTTCGCATCAGGCGAAAAGTCGTGTACCGGCAAAGGTGCAGTCGTTTATACATGGAGAATTTGATGGCAAGCAGTAACTTGATTAAACAATTGCAAGAGCGGGGCCTCGTGGCCCAGGTGACGGACGAGGAAGCGTTAGCAGAGCGACTGGCGCAAGGCCCGATCGCGCTCTATTGCGGCTTCGATCCCACCGCTGACAGCTTGCATTTGGGGCATCTTGTTCCATTGTTATGCCTGAAACGCTTCCAGATGGCGGGCCACAAGCCTGTTGCGCTGGTGGGCGGCGCGACCGGCCTGATTGGTGACCCAAGCTTTAAAGCCGCTGAGCGTAAACTGAACACCGAAGATACCGTGCAGGAGTGGGTGGATAAGATCCGCAAACAGGTTGCACCGTTCCTCGACTTCAACTGTGGTGATAACTCTGCCATTGCCGCGAACAACTACGACTGGTTTGGCAGCATGAACGTGCTGACCTTCCTGCGCGACATCGGCAAGCACTTCTCTGTTAACCAGATGATTAACAAAGAGGCGGTGAAGCAGCGTCTGAACCGTGACGACCAGGGTATCTCCTTTACCGAGTTCTCCTACAACTTGCTGCAGGGTTATGACTTTGCCTGCCTGAACAAGCTGCACGGCGTTTCCCTGCAGATTGGCGGTTCCGATCAGTGGGGTAACATCACCTCCGGTATCGACCTGACCCGTCGTCTGCACCAGAACCAGGTCTTCGGTCTGACCGTTCCGCTGATCACCAAAGCCGACGGCACCAAATTCGGTAAGACTGAGGGCGGCGCAGTATGGCTCGATCCGAAGAAAACCAGCCCGTACAAGTTCTACCAGTTCTGGATCAACACGGCGGATGCCGATGTTTATCGCTTCCTGAAGTTCTTCACCTTCATGGATATCGCAGAGATCAACGCGCTGGAAGAGGAAGACAAGAACAGCGGTAAAGCGCCGCGCGCGCAGTACGTGCTGGCGGACGAAGTGACCAAACTGGTTCACGGTGAAGAAGGTCTGGCCGCGGCAAAACGCATTACCGCTAGCCTGTTCAACGGTACCCTGAGCGATCTGAGCGAAGCGGACTTCGAACAGCTGGCACAGGACGGCGTGCCGATGGTTGAGATGGAAAAAGGGGCTGACCTGATGCAGGCGCTGGTGGACTCTGAGCTCCAGCCTTCGCGCGGTCAGGCGCGTAAAACCATCGCGTCTAACGCTATCACCATCAACGGTGAGAAACAGGCCGACCCGGAATACACCTTCGTTGACGGTGACCGTCTGTATGGCCGCTACACGCTGCTGCGTCGCGGTAAGAAAAACTACTGCCTTGTCTGCTGGAAATAATTAACAGTCTCCAGGGGCGTGGGAAACCACGCCCCTTTTGTTTTTTCAGGGTTTGGTAAGAAAAAAATGAAGAACATCCTCGCCATTCAGTCCCACGTTGTTTTTGGACACGCTGGCAATAGCGCCGCGGAATTCCCGATGCGTCGCCTCGGCGTCAACGTCTGGCCCCTTAATACCGTACAGTTCTCTAACCACACGCAATACGGCAAATGGACCGGCTGCGTAATGCCGCCTTCGCACCTCAGCGAGGTTGTGCAGGGGATTGCAGATATCGATCAGCTTAAACGCTGTGACGCCGTGCTGAGCGGCTACCTCGGCTCAGCGGAGCAGGGGGAGCATATCCTCGGCATCGTACGCCAGGTGAAAGCCGCAAACCCGGCGGCAAAATACTTCTGCGACCCCGTTATGGGCCACCCGGAGAAAGGCTGCATCGTGGCGCCTGGCGTTGCAGAGTTTCACGTCCGCCACGCGCTGCCCGCCAGCGATATCATTGCGCCAAACCTGGTCGAACTCGAAATTCTCTGCGAGCATCCGGTTAACAGCGTTGAAGAGGCGGTAAGCGCGTCTCGTGAGCTGATCGCTCAGGGGCCGGAAGTTGTGCTGGTAAAACACCTCGCGCGCGCAGGGCTGAGCCAGGACCGTTTTGAGATGCTTCTGGTGACGAAAGATGACGCCTGGCATATCAGCCGTCCGCTGGTGGATTTCGGCCTGCGCCAGCCGGTTGGGGTCGGGGATGTCACCAGCGGTCTGCTGCTGGTGAAATTGCTGCAGGGGGCGACGATGCGCGACGCGCTGGAGCACGTTACCGCGGCGGTGTACGAAATCATGATTGCGACGAAAGAGATGCAGGAATATGAACTGCAGGTGGTTGCGGCACAGGATCGTATCGCGAAGCCGGAGCACTATTTCAGCGCAACCCGGTTATAACCGGCCAAAAATTGTAGGCCGGGTGAGCGTCAGCGCCACCCGGCAACACAGGCCGCTCGGTTAGTTCAACCCTTCCGCTTTCAGCGCCGAAGCTACTGCAGGACGCTCTGCCACGCGTTTCATATACGATGCGATATGGTCTAACCCATCCAGGTTCAGCTTAACCGCGCGCGCCCAGCGCAGCACGGTAAACAGATACGCATCGGCAATCGTGAAGCGCGAACCACAAATCCACTGTTCGTCTTTCAGCGATTCGTTAACGTACTGCAGCTTTTTCTCAAGAAGCGCACGCAGGGTCGGTTTGAACTCCTCTGGCGTATCCGGGCGGAACAACGGCGTAAAACCTTTGTGCAGTTCGGTCGCAATGTAGTTCAGCCATTCCAGCGTCTTATAGCGAGAAATGGTACTGACCGGTGCCAGCAGCTGACGATCGGGTACGCTATCGGCCAGGAACTGCATAATCGCGACGCCTTCGGTCAGCAGAGTACCGTCATCCAGCAAGAGAGCCGGAACTTGTCCCTTGGGGTTAATGGCAAGGAAATCATCGCCATTTTCCAGACGCTTTTTCATCAGATCAACGCCGTCCAGCGTGAAATCTTTGCCGCTCTCGCGCAGGGTGATGTGGGAAGCAAGAGAGCACGCGCCCGGTTTGTAGAACAGTTTCATCGGTAACTCCTTTTTGCTGAGGTTTCAGCTATGTTAGTGCGCCAACGGACAAAAAAAAAGCCGCTAATATGCATTAGCGGCTCGTCGTTTCTCAATAATCTTACGCGGTAGCGGTTTTGGTCGCTTCAGCCGTCTTGTCGTCGTCCTGAGTCATACGATTCAGTTTCGGCGCGGTCAGCAGCATCAGAACTGCAATAACCGCAGTAGCGATACCAATCTGCATGAACACGGTGCCGTAGACGTTCAGGGAGACCAGTGGGTCAGTGACGTTTTCAGGCACAGCCATCAGGTTCGCAATTTTACCCGCAATGATTGCCGCACCGGCAGTGGTCAGGAACCAGCTACCCATAATGAAGCCCATCAGACGCTGCGGCACCAGCTGTGCAACCATCGCCAGACCCAGACCGGAGATCATCAGCTCACCGATAGACTGCAGCGCGTAGCTCAGGATCAGCCAGTTAACGGACACGATACCCGCGTCGGTGGCAAATTTGGTACCCAGCGGCAGCACCAGGAACGCGCCGGAGCACAGCACCATACCGATCGCAAACTTGTGCGGCATTGGCAGACGGTCGCCCATCTTGTTATAGATAGCGGCCAGAATCGGGCTACCAATCATGATCCAGAACGGGTTCAGCGCCTGATACTGTTCCGGTTCGAACGCGATGCCCAGAATTGAGTGCTCAACGTTACGAATGGCGAAGAAGTTCAGTGAGGTTGGCATCTGGCTGTACAGCACGAAGAAGATAATCGCTTCCAGCATCAGAATGAACGCCACAATCATCTTGCGACGGGCAGCACCCTGCATGGCGAACGCTTCTTTCGCAAAGATAACCACGATACCCAGCGCAACCACGCCCAGAACGGCACGGGCGATACCCTGGTTGTGCAACAGCCAGGTGGCAATTGCCGCGAGGACAACAACGCCCACGATGGTGGCCAGCAGTTTGCCCATATGAACAGGCTCGAAGTCAGGTTTTGAACCGTAGTCTTTAACCCAGCTGCGGCAGAACAGGAAGTTCACCACGGTGATCAGCATACCCACGAAGCTCAGCGCGAACGCCACGCTCCAGCCGAACTTAGCTGCGAGCCATGGGGTTGCCAGCATCGAGAAGAACGAACCGATGTTGATGGACATGTAGTACATGGTAAATGCACCGTCCAGACGCGGATCGTCTTTGCTGTAGCAGGTAGAGAGCAGGGAGGACGGGTTTGCTTTGAACAGACCGTTACCGACGGCAATCGTCGCCATACCCATATACACGACAGCGGCATCGTGCCCTGACCATGCAACCAGACCATAGCCAATCGCCAGGACAATGGCGCCCAGCATGATGACACGTTTAGTCCCGAGGACTTTATCACCCAGCCAGCCGCCAATTGCGACCAGACCGTACACCAGAGCACTAAAGGAAGAGAACAGCGTGATGGAATCGGCTTCGGACATACCTAGCTGTTTTACCAGGTAAACCGCCATGATCCCTTGCAGGCCGTAATAACCAAAACGCTCCCATAACTCGATAGAGAAGATGAGATAGAACGCTTTAGGCTGTTTAAAAGCGTTAAGACTTACGCTTTCATCTGTTGGTTTATTGTTTGCAGTAGACACATATACCTCTTTTTTTACATCCCATATTAACGGGGGTGTTCATAGCGTGATGGCCGTCGTCCATACGCCTTATAGTTATATTGGGAGGAGAAACGGCGGGTAATGTTCACTATCCTGCCCCATCTGGCAATACATTTGTAATAATCTGTTACATATATCTGAAGTGGTATAATCGTCGGTTCATATAAATGTTATTCAGCGTTAAATTTCATACGATGATTAAAGGTAGTTTTTTCGACTGGCAATAACCCACTTCAACCGGCCTTTGGCGATATGTTCTGCTATTTGCCGCTTATCGCAGTGATATAGCCCATATTCTGAAAAATAGCTGGTCTTATCTTCGGCAATGGAAGGAGAGTATCTTGTCAGACAAAGGGTTTAGGCGGGTTTTGACAACAAAAATTCAACATGAAGTTATCAGGGTGATCGCGATCACAGATGTATAGAAATTTTTGGCTATGAAAAAAGTATTAACCTGTTTGAGCGTTAAACAACCGAACAAGTGACAGGTCAGGGGGAACGAATGAAGGACAAATAACGGCCAAAAGAAGGGTGCCTGGTAGCCCTTCTTTTGGTAAGGGTTGTGACGATCAGGGATACACTTTTTCTTTGTATTCGCAGAGATCTTCAATAATGCAGGAGCCGCAGCGAGGCTTACGGGCAATACAGGTATAGCGACCGTGCAGAATCAGCCAGTGATGGCAATCAACCTTAAATTCGGCCGGAACCACCTTTAACAGCTTCTCTTCGACCTGCTCAACATTTTTCCCCGGCGCGAAGTTAGTCCGGTTAGACACGCGGAAAATATGCGTATCCACGGCGATGGTCGGCCAGCCAAACGCGGTGTTGAGCACCACGTTCGCAGTCTTACGCCCCACGCCCGGTAAGGCTTCCAGCGCGGCGCGATCTTCCGGTACTTCGCCCCCGTGCTGTTCCAGCAGGATCCGGCAGGTCTTAATGACGTTCTCGGCTTTGCTGTTAAACAGGCCGATGGTTTTGATATAGGACTTCACGCCTTCCACGCCCAGCTCCAGCATGGCTTTTGGCGTATTGGCGACCGGATAGAGCAGGGCAGTGGCTTTATTGACGCTCACATCGGTCGCCTGCGCAGAGAGCAACACCGCGATCAGCAGCTCAAACGGGGAGGTAAAGTTCAGCTCCGTCGTCGGATGCGGGTTCTCGTCCCGCAGACGGGTCAGGATCGCAATGCGCTTTTCTTTATTCATGAAGCCTTCTCGGGTGTCCCTTCCAGAACGCTACGCTCAGCCGCGCGGCGCTTACGTTTCTCATCAATCAGATATTTTATCGCCAGCATCATGCCAAGGCCAATAAACGCGCCAGGGGGCAGCATTGCCAGCAGGAATGGCGTATCGGTGTGGAACACTTCAACGCGCAGCGCTTTGGCCCAGCCGCCCAGCAGCGCATCTGCGCCGTCAAACAGCGTACCGTTACCGAGGATCTCGCGCAGCGAGCCCAGCACGAACATGGCGCAGGTGGCGCCCATTCCAATGGAAAAACCATCCAGCGCCGACATGGCGGGACTGTTTTTCACCGCGAACGCTTCCGCACGGCCAACGACGATACAGTTGGTGACGATAAGGGGAATAAAGATCCCAAGCGACTGGTACAGGCCGAATGCGTAAGCGTTGATGAGCATTTGTACGACGCTAACAACAGACGCAATGATCATGACGTAAATCGGAATACGAATTTCCGACGGCGTCCAGCGGCGCAGGGCGGAGATGGAGAGGTTGGTCAGGGTCAGCACCAGCGTGGTTGCCAGACCCAGACCGAGCGCGTTGGTGGCGGTGGACGTTACCGCCAGCAGTGGGCACATCCCCAGAAGCTGCACCAGAGCGGAGTTGTTCTTCCACAACCCCTGGACAATAACCTCTTTAACCTGGCTCATGATTACTCCCCACAGGCCGGAAGATTGTTGATTTGCGCGGGCAGCGTTTCGGCATACAGCCCGGCTCGTTTTACGGCGTTCACCACGGCGCGCGGCGTGATGGTCGCGCCGGTGAACTGGTCGAACTCGCCGCCATCTTTCTTCACCGCAAACGCGGTATCCCCTTCGCCATGGATAACTTTACCGGCGAAGTGCAAAATCCAGTCGCTCAGACGGGTTTCAATTTTATCGCCCAGGCCCGGCGTTTCATGATGCTGCGTCACGCGGGTACCCAGTATTGTGCCGGAGAAATCGCTGCCGACGAGCAGTTGAATGGCGCCGGAATAGCCGTCGGGCGCCGTCGCTTCCATCACCGCGCCTACCGGTTTATCCCCTTTGCGGGCAATAAAGAGGCGGTGAGAGCCTTTCCCAAGCTGCGGCGCGTCTACCACAAAGCAGCTCTTTTGCAGGTCATTATCGTAGAAATCTGATGGGATCACCTGATCGAACAGCGCCTTTTGCTGCTTTGAAGCCTGCTCTTCGATGGTCGTTTTGGTTAACGAGTTAACAAGGGCCGTCAGCCCGGTCAGGACCGCGGCGAACACAGCCAGCGTGACGCCGTGTTTTTGCATCGTTTTTAACATGGCGAAACCCTTAGCGATGGCCGTACACGCGCGGGCGCGTGTAATAGTCGATGAGCGGAACGGTAATGTTGGCGAGCAGGACGGCAAACGCGACGCCGTCCGGGTAACCGCCAAAGCTGCGGATCAGCCATACCAGCAGGCCTGCCAGCGCGCCGAAGATCAGGCGGCCGCGGTTAGTCGTTGACGCCGTAACCGGGTCCGTCAGGATAAAGAAGGCACCCAGCATGGTCGCACCGGAGAGCAGGTGCATCTGCGGGCTGGCGAGTGATTCAGGAGAGAATACCCAACCCAGCGTGGCGCAGACCGCCAGCGTCACGAGGAAGCTGACCGGAATATGCCAGCGAATGGCTTTCTGCTGCAGCAGGAACAGGCCGCCCAGCAGATACGCCAGGTTGACCCACTGCCAGCCTGCACCCGCCAGCATGCCGCTGTAAATCGCGGATTTCATAATCTGCTCAACGCTGTGCCCGGCATGCAGGGACGTTTTAAAGGTATCGAGAGGCGTGGCCTGGCTGATGCCGTCCACGCCCATACGCAGCGCGCTCATGTCAGCGCCCAGCGCCGTATGGCCAGTAAAGATAACGTGCAGGGCATCCATAAAGCCCGGAACCGTGGCCGCAATCTCGTGCGGCGGCAGCCAGCTGGTCATCTGCACCGGGAAGGAGATCAGCAGCACCACGTAGCCAATCATCGCCGGGTTAAACGGGTTATGGCCGAGCCCGCCGTACAGCTGTTTGGCAATGATCACGGCAAACACGGTACCGAGCACGACCATCCACCACGGGGCAAACGGCGGAATACTGATGGCGAGCAGCAGGCCGGTCAGCAGCGCGGAGTTGTCAGCCAGAATGCGTGACACCGCCATCTTACGCAGCTTCAGGACGAGTGCTTCCGCCGCGACGGCGCTGGCGCAGCCCAGGGCTATCTGGAACAGGGTTCCCCAGCCGAAAAACCAGCACTGAACGGCAATGCCCGGCAGCGCGGCCAGGCAGACCAGCATCATAATGCGTGATGTCTGACGCTGGTTGTGGGTGTAGGGGGAACTTGCGATTCTGAAAACCATTTAATCCTCGTTTACGGCTTGCTGTGCGGCTTTCTTCGCCTGAACGCGCGCAATGGCGGCGGCGACGGCGGCCTTGCGCGGGTCATCGTTGGCGGCCTGCGGCTGCTCTTCCTGCTGCGCTGCCTTACGGGCTTTGGCGCGGGCAATCGCTGCTTCTACGGCGGCTTTACGCGGGTCGACCGGTGGTGCTTCTGCTTCTGATACTACCGTTGGTGCCTGCTGCGCAGCCTTACGGGCTTTAGCACGTGCAATCGCCGCTTCTACGGCGGCTTTACGCGGATCGACCTGTGGTGCTTCTGCTTCTGATACTGCCTCTGGCGCCTGCTGCGCAGCCTTACGGGCTTTGGCCCGGGCAATCGCTGCTTCAACGGCGGCTTTGCGCGGATCGACCGCATCCTGCTCGATGACCACGCTTTGCTCACCCGATTTGCGGGCTTTGGCGCGCGCAATCGCCGCTTCAACGGCCGCTTTACGCGGGTCGATCTCAGTATCTGCCTGAACCGTTTGCGCTTTTTCCGCCTGACGCGCGCGAGCCGCAGCCTTTCGCGCTTCGCGAGCGGCAATCGCTTCGCTGTTATCCGGTTTTTCCCCGGCCTGGATCACTACCGTCTGGGCGGCATCGGCTTTTTTCTCACGAACGCGCGCCAGTGCGGCGTTAATCGCATCCTGATCTTTCCCGGCAGGCTGAACGGCGGCCTGCTTATGGCGTTCCTGACGGGCGATTTTTTCGCGCTCCAGTCGCGCCTGACGCGCTTCGAAACGTGCCTTGGCTTCCGCGGCGCGTTTTTCTTCCATGGAAATGGCATAAATCTCGGCCTTCTCCTGACGGAAGTATTGCACCAGCGGAATGTTGCTTGGGCAGACCCAGGCGCAGGCGCCGCATTCAATGCAGTCGGCCAGGTTATGGGATTTTGCCTTGTCGTGCAGCTGGCCTTTGCTGTACCAGTACAGCTGCTGCGGGAGCAGATCCGCCGGGCAGGCATCGGCACAGGCGCTGCAGCGGATGCAACCTTTCTCTTCCTGTTCTTCACCCATTTCGGTTGGGGAAGGGGCGAGCAGACAGTTCGTGATTTTCACTACCGGAACGTCCAGCCACGGCAGCGTAAAGCCCATCAGCGGGCCGCCCATGATCACCATCTGGTCGCTGGTCGGGCAAAATTCAGCCTGTTCCAGCAGATGGCGCACCGGCGTACCCAGACGCGCCCAGACGTTGCCCGGACGGGAAACCGACTCGCCGGTCAGCGTCACCACGCGCTCGGTCAACGGCTCGCCGTCAATCACCGCGCGTTTCACCGCATAGGCGGTGCCGACGTTTTGCATCAGCACGCCGATATCCGAAGAGCGTCCGCCGTGCGGCACCTGCTTACCGGTGAGAATTTGCGTCAGCTGTTTTGCGCCGCCAGAAGGGTACTTGGTCGGGATAACGCGCAGGCTAATATCGTGACTGCCCGCCAGCACGGCGCGCAGCATCGAGATGGCCTGCGGTTTATTGTCTTCGATACCAATCAGCACTTCCCGCGGCTTAAGAATGTGCGCCAGGATGCGGATGCCTTCCACCACCTGAGCGGCGCAATCCTGCATCAGACGATCGTCGGCGGTGATATAGGGCTCGCACTCGGCGGCGTTGATAATCAACGTCTGGATATTATCGCCACCGCCGCGCAGCTTGACGCCGGTCGGGAAGCCCGCACCGCCCAGCCCGGCGACGCCGAACTGATGAATACGCTCAATAAGCGCTTCGCGGCTCTGGCTGCGGTAGTCGCTCCAGCCGTCACGATCGATCCAGCGGTCTTCGCCGTCGGCTTCAATGATCACGCTCAGCTCCGATAGAGCGGACGGATGGGCCACCGTATGAGGGGCAATCGCCACCACTTTACCGGAGGTTGGGGCGTGTATCGGCAGCATGCGTCCACGGCCAAAGGTCAGCGGCTGACCACGAAGAACCGTATCGCCTTCTTTCACGCACAGCTCGCCCTCAGCGCCAATATGCTGTTTGAGCGGCATGACGTAACGCGTCGCCAGCGGAATTTGACGCAGCGGCGTGCCGTTGGACTGGGTTTTCATCTCCGGCGGATGGATACCGCCGTCAAAGTCCCAAATCTTCTCTTTTCTGAAAGCAGAAAATAACTTAAGCATGTTGTTCCACAGGAATGATGCGAACCGGAATGGTTTGAAGATCCCACTTCCAGCTTTCGGTAGTCGTTTCAACCGGGCGCAGCTCAATACATTGCGTCGGGCATGGGGCCACGCAGAGGTTACAGCCGGTGCACAGATCCGCCACGACGGTGTGCATGGCGCGGGTGGCGCCAACAATGGCGTCAACCGGGCAGGCCTGAATACATTTGGTACAGCCGATGCAGTTTGCCTCGTCGATCACGGCGAGGGCGCGAACCGGCTCCTGCACCTCCGCATCGCCATCAACGGGCTGCGGATCGACGTTAAGCAGGGCCGCAATTTTCAGCATCACCGCTTCGCCGCCGGGGGCGCAACGGTTAATTTTTTCACCCTGAATGCCTACCGCTTCAGCGTAGGGACGGCAGCCCGGGTAGCCGCACTGCCCGCACTGGCTTTGCGGCAAAAGCTCATCAATTTTTTCAACAACAGGATCGTCCTCTACCGCGAAACGGCGGGAGGCGTAACCCAGGATAAGGCCAAACACCAACCCCAGGACGCTGATAGAGGCGATGGCAATCCAGATAGCATTCATTACAACTTCACCAGACCACTAAAGCCCATAAAGGCCAGAGACATTAAACCAGCGGTCACCAGCGCAATCGCGTTACCGCGGAAGGGAGCAGGGATATCCGCTGCCGCCAGACGCTCGCGAATCGACGCGAAGAGGACCATAACAAATGAGAAACCGACGGCGGCGGAAAAACCGTACAGCGCCGACTGCATGAAGTTATGGCCAAGGTTGATGTTCAGCAGCGCAACGCCGAGAACGGCACAGTTGGTGGTGATCAGCGGCAGGAAGATACCCAGCAGGCGATAGAGGGCCGGGCTGGTTTTACGCACCACCATTTCAGTAAATTGCACAACAACCGCAATGACCAGAATAAAAGCCAGCGTACGAAGATAGATTAACCCCAGCGGGATGAGGATCCAGGTATCAATCAACCACGCGCAGATGGACGCCATCGTCATGACGAAGGTTGTCGCCAGCCCCATGCCCATCGCCGTTTCCAGCTTTTTGGACACGCCCATAAACGGGCACAGGCCAAGGAACTTCACCAGAACGAAGTTGTTAACCAGCACGGTGCCGACAAAGAGCAGTAAGTAATCGGTCATTATTTAGCCTGTAATAAAAAAGCCGCCTATTATCGGACAAACTCACGCAGGCGACAACAGGTTATCTGTAAGGTTATTACGGGTTCACGAAGGTGTTTTTTACCCGCGTCGAACGCTTGAAATAGGGGACCAGCAGCGCGGCGGCCAGTAACGGGAAAAGCAGCTGACGAACGGCCAGAGCGTCTGATACGGGCGAAAAAGCAAAGGCTTTCACCGCCAGCAGAACCGAAATCAGCAGCCAGATAATGTAGTGTTTAGGTACACTTTTGCGGCGCTTAAAGAAAGCGATGGTCAACCACAGGGTGTAGTACCACATTCCAATTGCGAAAACGAACGACACAAACCACATCGCAATATTCAGCACGCTTTGCGACATCAGTGTCTGGATGGCGTGAGGGGTAATCAGTGCGGTGGTATACAGCAGCAGCGCAAGCGATGCGCTTAATAAGGCAACCAGCAGCCATGCCAGTGGGGCGATTAACCAGCCTCCAATGCGTTCTCCAGGCGTTGCGGTCATGAACTCTCCCATAATCTGCGCGAAATGTTGTACAGCCAGTTTGCAGGGCGGAGAGTATATAACATTTCGCGCGGATGGCTACTTTCTTATAAAACGTAACGCCATACGGACTTAGGCACTTCACCCACGTTGAACAAACGACCTCCGGAAACCAGCTCCGCACGGCGATGGTCAGCGGCGCGATACATATTAATGATGTCCTGATTATCCGACAGGGTGTAGTTCAGATGGTCAAACAGTTTTTCCAGGCTCTCAAGCGAATTGATCTTGCGAAATTTTAATAAATAGTCCTGAACTGTCATATTAATAAGTTTCCATATAAAAGTGAGTAATACCAGTTAAGGTAATTCGTTCGAATAATAAACGGATTAATAAAGACGTAAACAGCCCACTCAGGTAACGCGACGAAATTAGGAGTTTTCTTTGCTGAAATTCAGGCATCAGACGATGCCTGGAAGAGAAGGTTAACCGTGTTCACCAGGGCTGGCAATAAGTAACTGACATATTATGTCACTCTTTATTGCAGTAACCGGTTACTTAGGTTGGGCGACTGTGACAGGCTCCGGCGGCTGGTAGTTATCGATATGGCTGGCAACACCCAGCAAAATGACCGAAACCCCAAGAACAATCCATCCCGCTAATTCAATGATTCGATTAATAATTGACGTCATGATTCGTAGTTGTACTTTATCCATAAATACAGGTCGCAAATGTTACAGCGACGTTTCCCCGACGGCAAGCGCTTTGGGAACGGTTCCCTTAAACAAAATCAGTGGGTTAATACTATGTAACAAAAACAACCCGTACAACCTGCTATTTTAAGTCATATGGCACATTATTAATCTGTGGTAATGCCAGGCTAGCCAGTGTGAAATAAGAACGTCATAAAAGAGGACGGCACTATGAGTGATAATATACGCGTTGGGCTTATCGGCTACGGGTATGCAAGCAAAACGTTTCATGCGCCTCTGATAGCCGGAACGCCGGGGATGACCCTGGCTGCGGTATCCAGCAGCGATGCCGCTAAAGTCCATGCCGACTGGCCTTCCGTGCCGGTTGTCTCTGAGCCAAAACACCTTTTCAACGATCCGAATATCGATTTAATCGTTATCCCCACCCCGAACGACACCCACTTTCCGCTGGCAAAGGCCGCGCTGGAGGCCGGTAAACACGTGGTGGTCGATAAGCCCTTTACCGTCACGCTGTCTCAGGCTCGCGAGCTGGATGCGCTGGCAAAGAGTCTCGGCAGGCTGCTGTCGGTGTTTCATAACCGCCGCTGGGACAGCGACTTTCTGACGGTAAAAAGGCTTCTCAGTGAAGGCACGCTAGGGGAGATCCTCTTTTTTGAATCGCACTTTGACCGCTTCCGTCCGCAGGTACGAAACCGCTGGCGCGAGCAGGCTGGTCCAGGCAGCGGCATCTGGTACGATTTAGCCCCGCATCTGCTGGATCAGGCGGTCAATCTTTTTGGTCTGCCGGTGAGCATGACGGTCGATCTGGCCCAGCTCCGGCCCGGAGCGCAGACGACCGATTACTTCCACGCGGTGCTCAGCTACCCGCAGCGGCGAATTGTGCTGCACGGCACGATGGTCGCGGCCGCGGAATCGGCCCGCTACATTATTCACGGCACGCGCGGGAGCTACGTGAAGTTTGGCCTCGATCCGCAGGAGGACCGGCTGAAAAGCGGTGAACGTTTGCCGCAGGAAGACTGGGGCTATGATATGCGCGACGGCGTGGTAACGCGGGTGGAAGGTGAGGAACTGGTAGAGGAGACCTTGCTGACGATCCCGGGCAACTATCCGGCCTATTACGCGGGCATCCGCGATGCGCTGAACGGCACGAGCGAAAATCCGGTTCCGGCCAGCCAGGCGATTCAGATTATGGAGCTGATTGAGCTGGGTATTGAATCTGCCAAACATCGCGCCACGCTCTGTCTGGCATAATTTAAAATATTTTTGTAGGCCGGGTAAGGCGTAGCCGTCACCCGGCAAATGCTCAACCGCGAGCCACTTTATCTTTAAGCGCCTGCTTCTCTTCAGGCGTCAGGAAAGCGATCTCCAGCCCGTTGATCTGCGCCTGACGGATCTGCTCGCGGCTCAGCCCCGCCTGCGGTGCGGCGATGTTGTACTCGTGGATGATATCCACGCCCTGTACTGCCGGATCGTCCGTGTTCAGCGAGGCCAGCACGCCGTGTTCAAGGAACGTTTTCAGCGGATGATGCGCCAGCGCTGCGACGGTGCTGGTCTGAATGTTAGACGTCAGGCACGACTCAATCCCGATGCGCTGCTCCGCCAGGAAATCCATCAGGGCGCGATCTTCTACCGCCTTCACGCCGTGACCGATACGCTCGGCGCCCAGCTCGCGGATGGCCTGCCAGATGCTTTCCGGGCCAGCCGCTTCACCCGCATGCACGGTAATGTGCCAGCCGGCATCGCGCGCGCGGTTGAAGTGGGAGAGGAACAGACTGCCCGGGAAGCCCAGCTCGTCACCGGCGAGATCGACGGCGGTGATGGCATCGCGATGGGCCAGCAGCGCTTCCAGCTCCTGCAGGCAGGCGGCTTCGCCGAACGTACGGCTCATAATGCCAATCAGACGGGCCTGAACGTCGAAGGTTTTACATCCTTCGCGGACGCCTTCAATCACGGCTTCCACCACGCCTGCAACGGGCAGGTTGTGGGTCATCGCCATATAGCCCGGCGAGAAGCGCAGCTCGACGTAATGCAGGCCGTTACGGGCCGCATCTTCAATGTTTTCAAACGCCACGCGGCGGCAGGCATCCAGCGAGGCCAGCATCTTCACGCCCCAGTCGAGTTTGCTCAGGAAGCTGACCAGGTCCGGTTCATTGGAGGTCACCTGTACGTGAGGGATCAGCGACTCAAGCGTCTGCGCAGGAAGCGTTAAATTGAACTGGCGGCCAAGATCGAGGATGGTTTGGGCACGAATGTTACCGTCAAGGTGACGATGAATATCAGTTAAAGGCAGGCGTGTATCAATCATGGTCGCACTCTTTTCTGGTTAAAGTGCGCCATATTATAAAAACAAAACGGGGTAAAAAGCTATTTGCGCAAGGGAATATTCCGTTGCGCAAATTGATTACAGGAGCGTGTTAATCCCGGTAATGAGGCGTTGCACCCCTTGTTCCAGCTTGCTGCGTGGACAGCCGGCGTTCAGGCGAACAAAGCCGTTTCCCTCTTTGCCGTAGTTATATCCCGGCATGATGGCGACTTTTTGCTGCTCGATCAGCACTTTTTGTAGCGCCCGATCGTCAATGTTCAGCGGGCGCAGGTCAATCCAGGCCAGGTAGGTCGCTTCGGGCGGCTGCCAGTTCAGTTTCGGAAAGGCGCGGTTTACCTCCTGCGCGATATACAACAGATTCTCTTCCAGATAGCCCCGCAGGGCATCCAGCCACGGCCCTCCCTGCTGATAGGCGGCGATATGCGCCGTTAGCGCCAGCACGGAAGGAGAAGAGAGCCCGTCCCGGCCTTTTAGTGCGCTGAGATAACCGTTACGGCTTTCCTCATCACCAATAAGGCCGTAAGCGCCCGTCAGCGCCGGAATATTGAAGCTTTTCGAGCCGGAGGTGAGAAGCGCCCATTTGCCGCGCGCCACCGCGCTCCACGGCGTGTGACGATGCTCTCCCCACACCATGTCCATATGAATTTCATCGCTGATAACCGCCACGTCATTGCGTGCGCACAGTTCAGCCATCTGCGTCAGCTCGTCCCGCGTCCAGACCTTGCCGGTTGGGTTTTGCGGGCTGCACAGCAGCAAAATTTTGTTTTCAGGTTTTGCCAGGGCCGCTTCCAGCGCAGCCATATTTCCCTGCCAGCCTGCGGCGTGCTTTTCCATCTCCACGGGCACCACATGACGCGCATTCCCTTCAATAGCTTTGTAAAACGCGTCGTATGCCGGGGTGTGAACCACTACGCCGTCGCCGGGGTGTGACCAGAGACGAATCAGCTCTGACACCATGTAGATAACGGAAGGACCATAAACGACGGTTTCCGTATCAATCGTGCTGTTAAAGCGCTGCTGGAACCAGTGCGCGACGGCAGCGAGAAACTCATCGTTCTTCCAGCGGCTGTAGCCCAGCACGCCGTGATTAATGCGCTGATGCAGCGCGTCGGTAATGCAGGGCGCGGTGGCGAAATCCATATCCGAGATGGTGAAGGGCAGCAGATCGGCCGCGCCAAAGCGGTCGGCGACGTAGTCCCACTGCGTACACCAGGTGCCGTGTCGATCCACGACGGTAGAAAAATCAAACATGACGTGAGTCCTTAAAGTAAAACCCCCTCATGAGAGGGGGCTGAGGCATCAGGCTTCAACTGTTCGCATCAGGGTTGCCAGCTCATCCTTCACCGACTGGACCTGCGGGCCGATAACCACCTGCAAATTGTGCTGATTTAACTGTACCACGCCGATGGCCCGGTTGGCTTTCAGGGCGTTGGTATCCACTTTTGACATATCCGCCACCGACAGACGCAGGCGGGTGATGCAGTTATCGAGCGAGGTGATGTTATCCGCACCGCCCAGCGCCGCCAGAATGGCCGGTGTGTTGTAGCCGGATTTGCCCACGGTCCCGGCAACCGCCTGTTCAACGCTGCTCGCCGTATCGGTATCGCGGCCAGGCGTTTTCAGGTTAAAGCGGGTGATGGCGAAGCGGAAGATGCCGTAGTAAACCGCAAACCAGATAGCCGCCACGACCGGCACCAGGTACCACTTGGTGGACAGGCCGTGCAGGATCCCGAACACCACGAAGTCGATCACGTTGCCGTCGGTGTTGCCGATGGTCACGCCCAGCACCGCCATCACGGTAAAGCCCAGACCGGTCAGCACCGCGTGGATGAGGTACAGCACCGGTGCGACGAACAGGAACAGGAATTCGATTGGCTCGGTGGTTCCGCCCACGACGCAGGCGATCACGCCGGAAATGAGCAGGCCTTTAATTTTATGACGGTTTTCCGGGCGCGCGCAGTGGTACATCGCCAGCGCGGCACCCGGCAGGCCGCCGAGGAAGGCAGGCATTTTACCCTGAGACAGGAAGCGGGTGGCGCTTTCCGAGAAGCCGTGGGTGGTCGGACAGCTCAGCTGCGCCTGGAAGATGGTCAGCGCGCCGCTCACGTCGTGACCGCATACCTCCATCGTACCGCCCGCTTCGGTGAAGCGAATCAGGGCCACCAGGATATGCTGCAGGCCAAACGGCAGGAGCAGACGCTCGCCGGTGCCGAAGATCATCGGACCGAAATCTCCCGCGCCGTTGATGATGCGGCCAATGCCGTTGATGCCCATCGCAAAGACCGGCCAGATCAGCGGAATGATCAGACCAAACAGTCCCATCACCACCAGGGTAACAATCGGCACGAAGCGGGTACCGCCGAAGAAGGCCAGGGCATCCGGCAGCCGGATATTGTGGAAGCGCTCGTGCAGCATCCAGATAATCACACCCGCGATCACTGCCCCGAGGATCCCGGTATCAATAGACTGGATGCCGATCACGCTCTGAATGTTGTTGGCTTTCAGCACGGCGGCGTCGGTGGTCGGCAGAATGCCTTTCGCGGTCAGCCAGAAGTTAACCGCCAGGTTCATCACGGCGTAACCCACAAACCCGGCAAACGCCGCGACGCCTTTATTTTCGCGCGCCAGGCCCAGCGGGATAGCAATACAGAACATCACGGGCAGGAAGCTAAACGCAAAGGAGCCGACTTTACTCATCCAGATGAAGATCGCCTGCAGCACCGGGGTACCGAGGAACGGGATCAGCGTGATGACGTCTTTACTGCTCAGCGAGCTGCCGATCCCGAGCATGATCCCGCAGAACGAGAGGAGTGCCACGGGCAGCATAAAGGTTTTACCCAGTTGCTGGAAAAATTCCCACAGCGATATTTTTTGTGCTGCTTTCGCCGTCATAAAACGACTCCTTTATTGTTAAAATCAGTTTGCCTTCTTCAATGCTGCGAGAAGATAAAACGTTTTATCAAAGTTTAGTGCGCGCTAAATCACATTCTCAGGCTTTAACTGGTAGTATAAAGATAACGTATTGATAAAACGTTTTACCGATCTCATTTCAGGGAGTCACGCCAACACATGGCTGTAGCGAAAAAAATCACCATCAACGATGTCGCGCTGGCGGCGGGCGTTTCCGTCAGCACCGTTTCTCTGGTGCTAAGCGGAAAAGGGCGCATCTCTCCTGCGACCGGTCAGCGGGTTAACGAGGC
Source organism: Enterobacter sp. 940_PEND (assembly GCF_001059415.1). Taxonomy (NCBI): domain Bacteria; kingdom Pseudomonadati; phylum Pseudomonadota; class Gammaproteobacteria; order Enterobacterales; family Enterobacteriaceae; genus Enterobacter; species Enterobacter sp. 940_PEND. The sequence continues at coordinate 14,491 of NZ_JUMS01000163.1, read as the reverse complement.
GGTTGAGCAGCTGGGTTTTGTGCGTAACCGTCAGGCGTCGGCGCTGCGCGGCGGTCAAAGCGGGGTGATTGGCCTGATTGTTCGCGACCTGACGTCACCTTTCTATGCGGAGCTGACCGCCGGGTTAACCGAAGCGCTTGAAGCGCAGGGGCGGATGGTCTTTCTTCTGCACGGCGGTCGCGAGGCCGATCAGCTTCTTTCCCGGCTCGATATGCTGCTGAATCAGGGTGTTGACGGGGTAATCGTCGCCGGAGCGTCGGGCGTGGGCAGCGAGCTGTGCGAGCGCGCCGCCGAAAAAGGCGTGCCGCTGGTGTTTGCTTCGCGCGCCAGCTACCTCGACGAGGCCGATACGCTGCGCCCGGATAACATGCAGGCCGCGCAAATGCTGACCGAGCATCTTATTCGTCGCGGACACCAGCGCATTGCGTGGCTCGGCGGGAAAAGCTCGTCCCTGACCCGCGCCGAGCGGGTCGGCGGCTACTGCGCGACGCTGATTAAATACGGCCTGCCGTTCCACAGCGAATGGGTCGTGGAGTGTGAATCCAGCCAGAAGAAAGCGGCGGAAGCGATAGGCGCGCTGCTGCGCAGCAGTCCGACGATCAGCGCCGTGATTTGCTACAACGATGTGATTGCCATGGGCGCCTGGTTTGGCCTGATCCGCGCCGGGCGTCAGAGCGGCGAGGGCGGGGTGGAAACCTTCTTCGGCCATCAGGTGGCGCTGGGGGCGTTCGCCGACGTCGGTGAAAACGCGCTAGACGATCTGCCGATCGTCTGGGCTACCACCCCTGCGCGGGAGATGGGCTACACGCTGGCGGACAGGATCATGCAGCGCATCGACAACACGGACGTTCAGGCCGGACACCAGATTGTGGCGGCGCGGCTGGTGACGGTGAAATAATATCAGGCGGGTTGCGTTAGCGGATTGAGCAACAGTTCGGCTTCCAGCGCTTCCACAAACTTTCGTACTTTAGCCGGGATCAGCCGGGAGGTCGGGTAAACCGCCCAAACGGCCAGCGATTCCGGGTGGGCATCCTCCAGGACGATCCGCACGAGTTTACCCTCTCTGAACGCCGGCTCTACGTACCAGCGGGATAAATTGGCGATCCCTAACCCTCCCAGGCAGGCTTCGAAAATGGCCTCAATAGAGTTCGCGGAGAATCGGCCCGACACCTTTTGTTTGTAGCGCTGTTCACCCTGTTCGAATGACCAGTGGACGGTATCTGACGTGGTCAGACAGCTGTGTGCCGCCAGATCGTTAAACGATTTTGGATAGCCATTCGCGGCAAGATACGCCGCGCTGGCGCAGAGATCGCGAGGGTTGTGACTCAGGCGATGGGCAACCAGCCGGTTATCGCGCAGTGGCGCAATGCGTAACGCCACGTCTATGCCTTTTCCGACAATATCAACCTGTTCGTCGGTGGCGAGTAAATCGACCTGCAGGGCGGGATGTTGCTGCATGAACCGGGTCAGCATGGGAGCAACGATCTTACGACCAAACCCCGCTGAGGCGGTAATGCGCAGTCGTCCGGAAAGGTGCGTCCCCTCGGGAAACAGAACGGCCAGCGCGTTATTTTTATCTTCCAGCAACGCCTGCGCATGGGGCAAAAAAACGGCCCCATCGCTGGTGGGTGAGAGGGAACGCGTGGTGCGGTGCACCAGCCTGACCCCCAGTTCAGCCTCAAGATTATTAAGAGACCGTGATGCCGCCATGGCGCTCATAGAGAGCCGACGCGCGGCGCCCGCCAGGCTACCCGCCTTGACGGCTTCGACAAACACTTCAACGTCTTCCAGTTTCATTGTATCGATTTTCGTTATGCTGACTTATCAAAGTACATATCTACATTATTTATCGTTACGCTGCCATAGTCTCTTCACAACCTGAAAAATATCAATCTGGAGTGAAGATGAAAAAGTTGAAAACGGTTCTGGCGCTCAGCGGCCTGCTCCTGGCAGGCACATCGTGGGCAGATGCCCCGGCGCAGGTTAAACAGCAGGTTCCGGGCTATTATCGTCTGGCGGTCGGGGAGTATGAGGTGACGGCGCTGTTCGACGGCTATAACGATCTTTCGCCAGCCTTGCTACACGGGCTCTCAGGCGAAAAGGTTCGCGAACTGCTGGCTCAACACAAAATTGATGCCGAACGCATGCCTACCGCCTTTAACGCCTTTCTGGTGAATACCGGTAAACACCTGGTCATGATTGACAGCGGGGGTGGCCACTGCATGGCGGAAACGGCCGGTCAGCTGGTCAGCAATATGAACGCATCAGGGTACCGTCCCGAGCAGGTTGATACCATTTTCCTGACCCACCTGCATCTTGACCACGTGTGCGGCCTGAGCGATGCAGAGGGTAAGGCGTTGTTCCCCAATGCCACCGTCTACGTACCGCAGGGGGAGGCCGACTACTGGCTTGATCCCGTAAAAGAAGCGAGCGCGCCGGCTAATGCGAGGGAGTATTTCGCTATCGCCAGGAATGCGCTGTCCGCGTATAAAGCCGCCGGGCACCTTAAAACCTTCGTCCCGCCAGCTTCGCCTGTCCCGGAAGTCCAGACGGCATATGCCATAGGGCATACGCCAGGCAGTACCGTTTATCGCTTCGCGTCGCAGGGGACGGCTATCAACTTCATTGGGGATTTGATTCATGCTCCTGCCGTCCAGTTCCCGCACCCTGAAGTGTCTATTCGCTTTGATGTCGATCCGAAAAAAGCCATCTCATCCAGGGCGCAGGAGTTTAACGCGCTGGCAAAAGACGGTGAGTGGATGGCCGCAGCGCATCTGCCTTTCCCCGGTATTGGGCATATCACCGCCTGGCAGCAGGGCTATAGCTGGAATCCTGTCAATTACGGTCCTTATCAACGTGCGGCCAACGTGCCTCTGCTGAAATAAAGTGAGGTGACGAGCATGAAAAGTTACACCGTAACGGCAAACGGTATTCGTCAGTTTGTGGTCGAAGAGGGTGAAGGTGCACCGGTTATTCTCCTGCATGGTTTTCCTGAAACAAACTATGCCTGGCGCTACCAGATACCCGTACTGTCCCGGCACTACCGCGTGATTGCACCGGATTTACGCGGGTATGGCGAAACGGATAAACCTGCTTCTGGCTATGATAAGCGCAACATGGCGCGGGACATCCGGGAACTGATGCGTGTCCTGGGTTTACAGAAAGTGGTGCTGGTGGGGCACGATCGCGGCGCGCGCGTCGCGACGCGGTTTGCAAAAGATCACCCTGAGCTGGTGGATCGACTGGTGGTGATGGATAACGTGCCAACGCGTATTGTGGCGCGCGATCTGAATGCGTCGATTGCGCGTGCGTACTGGTTCTTCCTGTTTCATCTTGTGCCAGACCTGCCGGAAGCGCTGATTGCGGGTCGGGAGCATATCTGGCTGCGCCACTTTTTCTCGGACTGGACATACAATCCGTCGACCATCAGCGGCGAGGCGTTTGATACCTATGTTAGGGCGTATCAGGCGCCGGGGGCGGTGCGTGGCGCAATGGATGACTATCGTGCCAACGCAGAGGATGTGGCGCAGGATATGGCTGACGCTGAGGTGAAAATCACCTGCCCGGTAATGTCGCTGTGGGGTAATGATTTTCATGCGGTCGGCAAGCTTTTCGATATGGAAAGCGTCTGGGCCGAAATGGCGGATAACCTGCGGGCGCAGGGGATTGATGAGTGCGGCCATCTGCCGCAGGAGGAGCAGCCAGAGAAAGTGAACGCGCTTCTGCTGGATTTCCTGGCGGGATGGAAAAGTTAGCGGGCAATAAAAAACCCCTCATGCGAGGGGTTTTGCTGTTTACTGCTGCGGTGCCGCCGGTTCGGCTGGCGCTGCCGGTTCAGCCGGTTCCGGCATCCCCAGAGTCGGCATACCAAACATGCCGACGAACTCTTCCAGCGGCATCTTGTCGCCGTTGAGCGTTACCTGGCCGTTGGCGTACTGCAGGCTGGTGGAGATCGTGTTGTTTTCCACTTTGGTGATGCGGAACATCTGGCCCATGGCCGCCAGACCTTTCACCTGCTGGTTCGCCAGCTTGCCGGCGTCTTCATCGCCGTAGCCTTCCAGCTTCGCAATCTGGGTCATAAACTCGGTCGCCATATCCATCGGGATGGTCAGCTTGCTGTCGAGCGACTTCACGCTGCGATCCACTTCCTGCGCCAGCGTCTGCGGTTCACCCCTTGCGGTTGCCGGATCTTTCAGGAACAGCGACAGGTTAAAGCTGGTTTCGCCTTTGCTGTTTTTCCAGCTCAGCGGCGCAACGGTGATCACCGGCTCGCCTTTCAGCAGGACAGGCAGGTTGTTGAACAGTACCGCCATCGCCTGCTGCTGATACACCTCAGGGTTCTGCTGGAGTGCGGCATCGGTCAGCAGCGCCTGGCTCTCTTTGCTGTATTTCTGGCTAAACTCGTGCCACGCCTGGCCGTCGATATTGCCGATCTTCAGCGACAGCTTGCCGGTGCCCAGATCCTGATTCTGCACCTTCAGGCTCTTCAGCGTGTAATCCAGCTGCGTGTTGATGCTTTTACCGTCTTTGGAAACGTCGGATTTGCCTTTGACGTCCATGCCTTCCAGCACGGCCATCTCTTTTCCTTCAACCGCAATGGCTACCTTGTCGAGAGAGAGTTTCTGATCGCCGATACGCTCCTGGAAATCGGTCATTCGGCTGTTGCCGTCGGCTTTCAGGTTGTTGAAGGTGAGCTGAACCTTTTGGTTATATTCGTTCACGGCATTGACCAGGCCGCTTTCCGCTTCACCCGTCAGGGAGAACACGTTTCCGTCGCGGTCGGCATCGAGTTTGAAGTGGCCGCCGCTAAAGGCGACTTTCTCATTCTCTTTCTCGTAGTTCAGCGCTTTCAGGGCAATATTGGAACTCGTGTCACCGGCATAGCTAATTCGGGTATTAATGTCGAAAGGCGATTCATTCTTCGCCAGGTCAAACAGCGGTTTGGTGACGTCGTTATTCACCAGCACGGTATGAACGGACGCCATCGACGGGATCAGGTTAAAGGACTTCAGCTGCGCCAGCGGCAGCGGACCGTGGCTCACCACCTCATCCAACACCACGCTCTGGCCCGGTTTCAGCCAGCCGTTTTCAGCACCGGCAACCGGCTTCACCACCAGCTGCATACGGCTGGTAAACACGCCGCGATGATAATTCTGGTAGCTCAGCTCAAGGCCCGCCTCCGGCGCGCTGCGCTTAATCTCTCCGTTAGCCTGCGCCACCATCTCAGCCAGACGGCCTTCCAGCTGTTTCCCGGTAAACCAGGAGGCACCCGTCCAGACCACGCCTAACGCTACAATCACTCCAACCGCTACGACCGATTTTTTCATTGCGACTATCCCTAAAATGAAACCAGGCGGTAAAAACCGCCTGGAGATATTAAGCCTGCAACTAGCTTAGCAAGAGTTGTTAAAAAATTCAGTAAGTGCTTAAAGCTTATTGAAAACGCGCGCCAGACGACCGATGCCGCTTACGCTGACCGGAGACTCATTGGCTGGAACAAATGCTGACTCACCGGGCTTAAGCACCAGACGCTGTTCGCCTTTGCGCAGCGTCGCTTCGCCCTCGGCGCAGAACAGAATCGCCGCGCTTTCCTGCGCGATGGCGGTTTCGGCCTGGCTCAGGTCGTGCAGGGAGAAAGCAAAATCTTCAACCGGAATCGGGAAGTCCAGCTCTGCGCCGTTTTTCACCGGCTGAGTCAGCAGCTCCGCGGCAGGTTTCGCCACAAACTTCACGTTGGCAACCAGCTCAGGAATATCGATGTATTTCGGCGTCAGGCCCGCGCGCAGCACGTTATCTGAGTTGGCCATTACCTCCAGCGCCACGCCCTGTAGGTAGGCGTGCGGGGTTTCGGCAAACAGGAACATCGCTTCGCCCGGGTTCAGCTTCACCACGTTCAGCAGCAGAGGGGAGAACAGGCCGCTGTCGTCCGGGTAGAATTCGGAGATCAGACGGATAGTCTCCCACGGTTCACCCTGCTGGCTGCCCAGAGCCGCTTTCAGTACCGCCAGGGCGTGAGATTTCTCTTCACCCTGCATATTCAGCAGGCTGGCAAACAGCTGGCTCAGCGCGTCCGCGTTCGGGTTTTCAAGGAAGTGGGCGATAGCCTTGTGGGCACCCGCGACCGGTTGCAGCAGGGAGACGATCTCTGAAAACTCGCGGAACGCGTTCATCGCCAGGAACGGCGTCAGCGCGAACACCAGCTCCGGCTTGTGGTTAGGATCTTTGTAGTTACGCTCGGCGGCGTCCAACGGAATACCCGCCGCGTTCTCTTTCGCAAAGCCGATTTCAGAGGCTTTCTTGTTCGGGTGAACCTGGATGGAGAGCGGCTGGTCGGCGCACAGCACCTTGAACAGGAACGGCAGTTCCCCAAAGCGCTGAGCCACCTTGTCGCCCAGCAGCGCGGCTTTATCGGCATCAATCACGTCACGCAGGCTGCGTACCTGGCCGCTGGCGTCTTCAATTTTTGAGCTGCTCTTCGGGTGTGCCCCCATCCACAGTTCTGCCATCGGCAGGTTGTTCGGGTTCGCGATACCGTAGAGATCCGTTAACGCAGTTTTACTTCCCCAGGCGTAGTTTTGCACTGAGTTAATGAGTTTTTGCATTATCAAGCCCTGATTCAATTGTGGAATTAACTCCGGGTATTAAAGCAATAAACCTCATGGAAGTAACCTGTGGATGTAAAAAGTCGTACTAGTCTCAGTTTTTGTTAAAAAATTGTGTAGGATAAGCTGACTCGCTTTTAAGCCGGGCAGCGGAACATCTGCCCTGAATAAACAGACCGAAGCAGTAAGTGAGAGACCAATGTCGAATAAACCCTTCCATTATCAGGATCCTTTCCCCCTCAGTAAGGATCGGACCGAGTATTACCTGTTAACCCGCGATCACGTCTCCGTCTCTGAGTTTGAAGGACAAGAGATCCTCAAGGTCGATCCTCAGGCGCTAACGCTGCTGGCGCAGCACGCTTTCCACGACGCCTCGTTTATGCTGCGTCCTGCGCACCAGCAGCAGGTTGCCGATATCCTGAGCGACCCGCAGGCCAGCGAAAACGATAAATACGTTGCCCTGCAGTTCCTGCGTAACTCAGACATCGCCGCGAAAGGTATTCTGCCTACCTGTCAGGACACCGGCACGGCGATCATCGTCGGTAAAAAAGGCCAGCGCGTCTGGACCGGCGGCGGTGACGAAGCGGCCCTGGCGCACGGCGTCTACAACACGTACACCGAAGATAACCTGCGCTATTCGCAAAACGCGGCGCTGGATATGTATAAAGAGGTCAACACCGGCACCAACCTGCCAGCACAGATCGATCTCTACAGCGTCGACGGTGACGAGTACAAATTCCTCTGCATCGCCAAAGGCGGCGGTTCAGCCAACAAAACCTATCTCTACCAGGAAACCAAGGCGCTGCTTACCCCGGGCAAGCTGAAAAATTACCTGGTTGAAAAGATGCGCACCCTCGGCACCGCGGCGTGCCCGCCGTACCATATCGCGTTTGTGATTGGCGGTACGTCGGCGGAAAGTACGCTGAAAACCGTCAAGCTGGCCTCAACTAAATACTACGACGGCCTGCCTACCGAAGGTAACGAGCACGGCCAGGCGTTCCGCGACGTGCAGCTTGAGCAGGAACTGCTGGAAGAGGCGCGCAATCTGGGCCTCGGCGCGCAGTTTGGCGGCAAATACTTTGCCCACGACGTGCGCGTGATCCGTCTGCCGCGTCACGGTGCCTCCTGTCCGGTCGGGATGGGCGTGTCCTGCTCTGCGGATCGCAACATCAAGGCGAAGATCAACCGCGAAGGCGTGTGGATCGAAAAACTGGAAAACAACCCGGGCAAATACATTCCGGAAGAGCTGCGCAAAGCGGGTGAGGGTGAAGCGGTTCGCGTTGACCTGAACCGTCCGATGAAAGAGATTCTGGCGCAGCTTTCGCAGTATCCGGTCTCGACCCGTCTCTCGCTGAACGGCACGATCATCGTGGGTCGCGACATCGCGCACGCGAAGCTGAAAGAGCGTCTGGACAACGGCGAAGGGCTGCCGCAGTACATTAAAGATCACCCGATCTACTACGCCGGCCCGGCGAAAACGCCTGAAGGCTACGCGTCCGGCTCGTTAGGCCCAACCACGGCAGGGCGTATGGACTCGTACGTTGACCAGCTGCAGGCCAACGGCGGCAGCATGATCATGCTGGCGAAAGGCAACCGCAGCCAGCAGGTGACGGACGCCTGCCACAAGCACGGCGGCTTCTACCTCGGCAGCATCGGCGGCCCGGCTGCGGTTCTGGCGCAGGGCAGCATTAAGAGCCTGGAGTGCGTGGAGTACCCGGAACTGGGTATGGAAGCGATCTGGAAAATTGAAGTGGAAGACTTCCCGGCGTTTATCCTGGTGGATGACAAAGGCAACGACTTCTTCAAGCAGATCCAGTCGTCCCAGTGCTCGGCGTGCGTGAAGTAATTCTGTAAATTGTCGGGTGGCGGCTGCGCCTTACCCGGCCTACGAGTCTGGTAGGTCGGGTAAGCGTCAGCGCCACCCGACATCAAAAAGAGCGCACAAAGCGCCATATCGTTTCTCAGAAGTCATCAATACTTATCCCTTAAGCATGTGAGCAATCCCTCTTTTGTTATCAAGGAGAAAGTAATGACCACGGTACGCCATGAGAAAGATTCGATGGGCGCCATCGACGTCCCGGCCGATAAGCTATGGGGCGCGCAAACCCAGCGTTCGCTGGAGCACTTCCGTATTTCGACTGAAAAAATGCCCGTCTCGCTGATTCAGGCGCTGGCGCTCACCAAACGCGCCGCCGCTAAAGTGAACCAGGATTTAGGCCTGCTGCCGGCAGAAAAAGCGACCGCCATCATCAACGCCGCCGACGAAGTGCTGGCGGGTAAGCATCCCGACGAATTCCCCCTCGCCATCTGGCAGACCGGTTCCGGCACCCAGAGCAACATGAACATGAACGAAGTGCTGGCGAACCGGGCCAGCGAACTGCTGGGCGGCGTGCGCGGCATGGAGCGTAAGGTCCATCCGAACGATGACGTCAACAAAAGCCAGAGTTCCAACGACGTCTTCCCGACGGCGATGCACGTGGCGGCGGTCATCGCTATACGCGAGCAGCTTATCCCGCAGCTTAACGTCCTGAAAGCCACGCTCAACGAGAAAGCGCAGGCCTTCCACGACATCGTCAAAATTGGCCGTACGCACCTGCAGGACGCCACGCCGCTGACGCTCGGCCAGGAGATTTCCGGCTGGGTGGCGATGCTGGAACATAACCTGAAGCATATTGAGTACAGCCTGCCGCACCTGGCGGAGCTGGCGCTCGGCGGAACGGCGGTCGGGACCGGGTTAAACACCCATCCTGAATACGCGGTGCGCGTGGCGGAGGAGCTGGCAAACATCACCGGGCAGCCGTTCGTCACGGCGCCCAATAAGTTCGAAGCGCTGGCGACCTGCGATGCGCTGGTCCACACCCACGGCGCGCTGAAAGGGCTGGCGGCCTCGCTGATGAAAATCGCCAACGACGTGCGCTGGCTGGCCTCGGGTCCGCGCTGCGGCATCGGTGAAATCAGTATTCCGGAAAACGAGCCGGGCAGCTCCATCATGCCGGGTAAAGTGAACCCGACCCAGTGCGAAGCCATGACCATGCTCTGCTGTCAGGTGTTGGGCAACGACGTGGCCGTCAACCTGGGCGGTGCGTCCGGCAACTTCGAGCTGAATGTCTATCGTCCGATGGTGATCCATAACGTACTGCAATCGATTCGTCTGCTGGCGGACGGGATGGAGAGCTTTAACGAGCACTGTGCGGTAGGGATTGAGCCGAATCGCGAGCGTATCAGCCAGTTGCTGAATGAATCCCTGATGCTGGTGACGGCGCTGAATACCCATATCGGCTACGACAAGGCCGCCGAGATCGCTAAAAAAGCGCACAAAGAGGGGCTGACGCTGAAAGCCTCCGCCCTGGCGCTGGGCTATCTCACGGAGGAGGATTTCGATGCCTGGGTGCGCCCTGAGGCGATGGTCGGCAGCCTGAAATAGTCATCCCGCCACGTACAGGTGCAGCCGCGGAATAATCAGCTGCAGCGGCTGCGCCTGAGGTCTGTAACGGTGCTGGACATTTTCAGCATCGTAATTCAAAAGCTCACCAATATCCGGCACGATGGCCCCCCGATCGGCATCATAGAGCGCAATCAGCGGCGTAGGGCAGGCATGCTGAACCTGTTTTTGCTGGCCGGAATACCAGACGCGGGCGATAGGCTGCACCTTCACCGGGCGCTTTATCTTGAGGCGCGCGTCCGCCGGAAGCGAGGCGATGCTGTGGTACTCCTGCTCCAGGCGCTCAATCCACTGCTCGCGCGACCACGGTGCGACGGTGCGCGGCGTCTTCAGGCTTTTTTCCAGCTGCGCCAGAATCTCATCCCGGGTGAAGTTTTTAATGATGTGCTTATTCGCCCAGCCGAAGCGCAGCGTGGCGGGATGACGCAGTACCGTCAGCGTGCGATAGGCATTCAGGGTAATCAGCCCCGGAAGCTGACGGTGCACCCATTCAAACCGGGCGGCAGGGGCGAGGCCGGACTCTTCGGTAACGATCTTTTCAAAGGCCGCTTTCAGGGTGTTGATATGGGTAATCTGGCTTTCCAGCGCGTCGCGCGTTGTCGCATCGGTTTGCAGGCAGATCACACCGGGCAGACGCACGGCGGCCTTACTGCTGCGGTTTTCTGACTGCTGCTGGATAAACAGGCGGCGATAGTGCTTCAGCGCCAGCTCAAGGGCGGCGCTGCCGATGTGCTGTTCAACCTCGATGGTGTCCAGCGGGTCGTGCTCGGCCCCTTTAGCCACCTCGGGCAGGGTAAAGACGCGCGCGGCCAGCAGGCGGCAGTTCTGCAAACGTTCGGTCAGGGTCAGGAGCTCGTGTTCTATTTCCCGAAACGTGCTGTTCAGCCGTTCGAGGATATCGTAGGTCGCCATAAGCACTCTCGTTAGTTACAACATACTTATCATATAGCACAGCACGCCGGGTCAGGCCAGCGTGCGGTTAAGGTCAGGCAGGGACGGGAAGGGCGATGTTATGATACACCGGCCAGCTAAAGCAGAAGCGCGCGCCGCCGAGCTCGCTCTCTTCGCAATGCACCGTCCCGCCCATCGCCTGCGCGATAGAGTAAACAATCGCCAGCCCCAGGCCGCATCCGCCAGTGGCGCGATCGCGGCTGGGGTCGAGGCGGACAAACGGTTCAAACACGGTTTCTCGCGCTTCCGGGGCAATCCCCGGACCGTCATCCTCCACCGTCAGGCTGGCCTGATTGCCCTGCAAATCCAGTCCGATCTGTAGCGTACTTTCGCTGTAGCGCATGGCGTTGTTCATCAGATTGTCCAGCACGCGCTCCATCAGGCGCATATCGAGCGCGCCGTAATCACCCGGCGTGACGCGCGTTAACAGCGTGCGCTGCGGGTTCACGCTCTGAACGTCATCGATGTGGGTTTGCAGCCACGCGGGCAGATCCGGCGTGCTGAGGTTCAGCTCGTTTTGCGGACGATCGAGGCGCGCGTAGGTCAGCAGCTCCTCAATCAGCGCCTCAAGCTGGCCGATGTCGCGGTTAAGCGCCTGAGACTCCGCGTCAGTCAGATTCTCGCTCATCTCCAGACGGTAGCGCAGGCGAACCAGCGGCGTGCGCAGCTCGTGCGCAATGCCGTCGATCAGCTGCTTCTTACTGGCGATCAGGGCATTGATGTTATCGGCCATCTGGTTAAAAGCCACGCCCAGACGTTCAAAGCTGGAACCGCTGTCGAAGTGAATGCGTTCGGTAAAATGCCCCTCGCCAAAACGCTGCGCGGCGGATTCCAGCTTCAGCATGTCCTGCCAGTGCGGGCGCATCCAGATAAAAACCGGAAACGCGAGCGAAATGGCGATAAAAGCCATCAGCGCCATGTCCAGCAGACGCATCTGGTGGAGATAGTAGAGATAGGGCACCGGCCCGACGGCCAGCACGTAATGGCTGCGCGGTATGCGCTGGATAAAGGTGTATTTCTCATCCAGCGCGACGATGTCCCCGTCGCGCAGACGCTGCATGGCGGGCGGATCCAGCTCAAAATCTTTTAACGGCTCGATGCGTAAATCGAACGACAGATTCAGGTCCAGCTCTTTGAGGGTTTTCGCCCAGTCGTGTGGCGGGATCTCTCTGAGCTCGCTGCGCATCAGGTAGAGCGAGCTTTTCATCAGATCGTCCAGCGACTGCCTGCCCGCACGTTCAGCGGTGAATTTATAGACCAGCCCGACCAGCATGGTCATGACCAGGAAGCAGACAAACAGCAAAAGATAAAACTGCACAAACAGCTTTTTCATTAAATATCACCGGAAAATCAAGTAACTAACTACTTTGTTTTTACCTTCAGGGGCACTAAAGGGGCATTTGCATATCCGCCAAAGCGCTGATTCAAAAATGATACCTGATCGCAATCGAGAGCATTTATCTACGCAGAGTACACTGTATATGTCATTTCTGCATTCATGTGGCCCAATTGGCTCGCAATAAACGCAGGGTTGCAGACAATTAGAACAAAGAAGCGGTTACCGCAAGCAAGCCAGCGCCAACAAACCCTAGGCATCTGCATACGGACAGGAATATAGCGACGGGCTGACCATGGCACAGACTGGGGAAATCATGCAACAGATGAAGATAAATCAGCAACAGCTTACTGCGAAGGGCCAATAGATGCAGTAAATGATAGTACTCTTGCTAAGTCGCTGAAAATGCAATACTTTGAAAGTTCACATTGGCCGGGTGGGCAAATTTATTCATTCTCGGCAAATTGTATTTCGTGATCACAACAATGGAACTGCCAAGGCGACTCATAGATATGGTTACTACTAAAGACACGTCCTTAAATAAAATCAACAGTGTTAATGGTTATTTGCGGTTGATTTTTGATCAGAACAAGTTGATGAATGATAATGATAATGATAATTATAATTATAATTATAAAAGTATAGATGACGATGAAAAAGAAGGTTTTGCAGTAACTTGTTATCGTGGGCAATCAAAGTCAGATTGGTTGCTTCAACCTTCAATATCCAGAGGGTATAAAGATAATGCTGAGAATGAAATATTTAGAGAGTTAATGCTGGAAGCTCCAAACGAATTTAACAATGACAGATTCATGTTTGACAAATTAGTAAGGGCGCAGCATTACGGATTACCCACAAGATTGGTAGATGTATCATTAAATCCGCTGGTGGCACTATATTTTGCTTGCTGCGAATTTAAAGGGGGAAAAGAAGAGTTAGCAGATGGTAAGGTTTATATAATAAGCTTTAAGTCTTCGCGGGTTAAATTCTCCGACAGCGATACAATTAGTCTGATTAGTAACCTTACACGCTTGTCTGATGAGGAAAAAAAAGCGCTTAAAGAAAAACAAAACTTCGCAGTTGCTAGCTTTAGAAAGCTTGATGAAATTAAACGATTGTTAGGGTTCGTTAAAGGCGAAAAACCTTATTTCACCAATGAAGTTAGACGATCAGATTTGTTTAGATACTTTTTTGTTTATCCTACAAAAAACAATAGGCGTGTCATAGCTCAATCCGGCGCTTTCATGACGGCCGGACTATTAAAATACGATTCACCTCAAAGCTCAAATGGATTAAAAATCAATCAAATCCTCATACCTGGTGCCAGTAAGCCAAAAATATTAGAAGAATTAGATAAGCTAAATATAAATTCCAGAAGTTTGTTTCCAGAAATTGAATCAGCATCCAAATATATTAAAGCCAAGTATGTTATTCCTTCGGCAATGGAAGATGAGAACTTGTAAAGAGTTTTACTTTCGACAATCGTAAGACGAAAATTCAAATTATAGCCGTAATGCTTATTTTACCCGCCTTGTGCGGGTTTTTGCGTTTTGCCCGATAGACGGGTTTTTCTTTGAGTGCACGCCGCAGAATCGTCCCATTCTAGGGGGGCTTTTTAGTATGTACTTTCGTGAGCTGAACGATACAGGGGTATGAGAAATGAGCGACGCTGAATTTACAGATAACATGTTCTTTCAAGAATTTGAAGCAAACCTGGCGCTGATTGAAAACGGAGAGGATGGAGAGGTCGTAGATGTGCCCGTTGTCGCTGCACTCGTACCAGCAGCACTTCAACCAGATGCATCCAGGCGGGCGATACTTCTCAGCAGCAAAAAAACATCTGCGACAGGTACTCTTCCTGCCGCGGTCTCTGCTGTTGCAGGGCCGACGCCGGGCTTGGAAGCAGGCCTAAGTGTTGGCAAAAGATGATGTACACCACATTCTTTTTGAAGTGCTCTAAGCCACCCGGGTACGGGCCCGCGAAATGGAACAGCAGATCGAAGCCTTAAAGAAACAAGCGGTTGAAGTGGGTGCTGATGAATCGCTGTCAAGTTAAGGGATAAACAAATTTTTCATTCAATAAAAAAGGAAATAAAGTAATTAACTACTCTGTTTTTACCTTCAGGGGCACTAAAGGGGCATTTGCATATCCGCCAAAGC